>JANPNF010000247.1:0-9950 GCA_031427315.1 Burkholderiales bacterium
GGGGCGCTTACTTCAGCGCGGCCATCACGGCCTGGGCGGCTTCCGCCATGGAATCGGCGCTGATGATCGGCAGGCCCGATTCCTTCAGCATCTTTTTGCCGATGTCCTCGTTGGTGCCCTTCATGCGCACGACCAGCGGCACGTTCAAGTTGACCGCCTTGCAGGCGGCGATCACGCCTTCGGCAATGGTGTCGCAGCGCATGATGCCGCCGAAGATGTTGACCAGAATCGCCTTGACCTTCGGGTTGCCCAGCATGATCTTGAAGGCCTCGGTCACCTTCTCGGCGGTGGCGCCACCGCCCACGTCGAGGAAGTTGGCCGGCTCGGCGCCGAACAGCTTGATGGTGTCCATCGTCGCCATCGCGAGGCCGGCGCCGTTGACCAGGCAGCCGATGTTGCCGTCGAGCTGGATGTAGGCGAGGTCGAACTTGCTGGCCTCGATCTCAGCCGGGTCTTCTTCATCGAGGTCGCGGTAGGCGACGATCTCGGGGTGGCGAAACAGCGCGTTGCTGTCGAAATTGAATTTCGCGTCGAGCGCTTTGATGCTTCCGTTGCCTTCCAAAATCAACGGGTTGATCTCGGCCAGGCTGGAATCGGACTCCATGTAGCAGGTGTAGAGCTTCTTGAAGACATCGACCGCCTGCGCCTGGCTGGCCGCAGGAATGCCGATGCCGGCGGCGAGCTGCTGCCCCTGCGCGTCGGTCAGGCCGATGAGCGGATCGACGAACACCTTGATGATTTTCTCGGGCGTGTCGTGGGCCACCTTCTCGATGTCCATGCCGCCTTCGCTCGACCCCATCAGCACGACCTTCTGCGTTCCGCGGTCGGTGACGGCAGCCACGTAGTACTCGTGCTTAATGTCGGCGCCTTCTTCAATCAGCAGGCGGCGCACCTTTTGGCCTTCGGGGCCGGTCTGGTGCGTCTTGAGCTGCATGCCGAGGATCTCGCCCGACAGCTTTTTCACCTCGTCGAGCGAACGCGCCAGCTTGACGCCGCCGCCCTTGCCGCGGCCACCCGCATGAATCTGCGCCTTCACGACCCAAACCGGGCCACCGAGCTTTTGTGCCGCTTCCAGCGCCTCGTGGACGCTGAACGCTGGGTAGCCTTTCGGCGCCGGGATGCCATAACGGCTCAGCAGCTCTTTGCCTTGGTACTCATGGATTTTCATTCGGGGGCTTTCTGACTGAGAAGAAATCAAAAGAAATTATCGGTGCAAGTGAGGGTCATCCCTGCATTCGCCGGGGCGGGGCGGTCGAGTGAAGGTCAACGGACGGTGAATTGCGGACAATCAACTCAATGAACGCACCCGAGCTGAAAGCTGTCGTCGCGCGCATGGGCACTGCCGCCCGCGCCGCCAGCGCCCGCATGGCGGCGGCGCCGACCGCAGCGAAGAACCTCGCACTGACCGCGCTCGCCCGGCTGCTGCGCGCGGATGTCGACGCCTTGGTCGCTGCCAATGCGCTGGACCTGGCAGCGGCCACTGCCGCCGGCACCGCAGGCCCGCCGCTGGACCGGTTGAAGCTGACGCCGAAGATCATCGAGACGGTGGCCGAGGGCTGCGAGCAGATCGCGGCGATGCCCGACCCGATCGGCGAAATCACCCACCTGCGCCAGAGGCCGAGCGGCATCTCGGTGGGCCAGATGCGGGTGCCGTTGGGTGTGTTCGCGATGATCTACGAGAGTCGGCCGAACGTGACGATTGAAGCCGCGTCGCTAGCGATCAAGAGCGGCAATGCCTGCATCCTGCGCGGCGGCTCGGAGGCGATCCACTCCAACCTCGCGCTGTGGAAGCGGGTGCAGGCCGCGCTGGCAGAAGCGGGGCTGCCTACCGATGCGGTGCAGCTGGTCGAGACGACCGACCGTGCCGCGGTGGGTTTTCTGATCACCTCTACAGAGTCGGTCGACGTGATCATTCCGCGCGGCGGCAAGGGGCTGATCGAGCGCATCTCGCGCGAAGCCAAGGTGCCGGTGATCAAGCACCTGGACGGCAACTGCCATGTCTATGTCGACGCCAGCGCGAACCTCGAGGTGGCGCTGAAAGTGACCGACAACGCCAAGACGCAGAAGTACAGCCCCTGCAATGCGGCCGAGTCGCTGCTGGTGCACTCCGGCATCGCCGCCGAGTTTTTGCCGCGCCTCGGTGCGATGTTCGCCGCCAAGGGCGTCGAGATGCGCGGCGATGAGGCGAGCCTCACGCTGCTGTCGAAGGTACCGAACGCGACGCTCGTGCCGGCCACCGAGCAGGACTGGTTCGAGGAGTACCTGGCGCCGATCATCAGCATCGCGGTGGTGCCCGACCTCAATGCCGCGATCGCGCACATCAACCGCTACAGCTCGCACCACACCGACGCCATCCTGACCGAACACCACCCGAGCGCGATGCGCTTTGTGCGCGAGGTCGATTCATCGAGCGTGATGGTCAACGCCAGCACGCGCTTCGCCGACGGCTTCGAGTACGGCCTCGGCGCCGAGATCGGCATCAGCACCGACAAGCTGCATGCGCGCGGCCCGGTCGGCCTCGAAGGCCTGACCTCGCTGAAATGGGTGGTGCTGGGGCAAGGCGAGGTTCGCACTTGATCCTGCGCGCGGCGCAGACCTTCGGGCGCGGCCAATGACCGACGCGCAGATCGTCGCGATGGTGGGCGGCGCGGTGCTGGTGTTCTGGGCGGTCGGCGCCTACCACCGCTTGATTGCGCTGCGCGACGGTGTCGCGAAAGCCTTTGCGCCGGTCGATGCCCAGCTGCGGCACCGCCATGAACTGCTGTTGCAGTGGGCGAATGGACTGCACACGGTGCTTGATCAGGCGCCTTTGCTGTACGAGGCGGTGGTGACGGCCTGCGCGCAGCTGCAATCGGCCTGCGACAGATTGCGGGTGCGGCCCGGCACTGGCAGCGCGGCCACCAGCGTGCGGCTGGCCGAGGAGGCCTTGACCGCCGCCCGGCAGCGCTTGCAGGCCGAACTGCCAGCGCGGCAGCAGCGGCTGAGCGGGCTCGAACGCGAGATCGACTCCGAACAGCTGGCCGCCGCCGACAACACGCTGGCCTTCGCGCGCAGCCAGTTCAACGCCGCCACCAAGGCCTACAACGAGGCCATCCGCCAGTTCCCGACCCGGCTGGTGGCCAGCGCCTTCGGCTTTCAGGCGGCCGGCACGCTGTGACGAAAACCACAGCTGGTGTGCGGCCGACGTCGATCAGTTCTCGCAGATGATCGCCGCCGAGGCGACCATTTCATTGAACAAAGCCATCGACATCTTGCCGGACACTGCGTACGGGTTCAGCAGCGCTGTCTCTGAATACTTCATCACCAGCGACGGGTTCAGCCGCGTCAGGTTGGCGCGCCCCATCGACCAACCGGCGAAGCTGCGTTCGGCGACTTCTTCGTAGCTCAACAGCACCACATCGTGGTGGCGCGGGTCGTTGGCGATCTTGTTGTACAGCGCGCTGACCGGCGATCGCCCACCTTCGAGCACCTGCAAAAAGATGCCGGCCGAGAAGCACAACACGCCCGTGACACCGACCCCGATATTGTTGGCTTTTGATTTCTTCAGGATCGCGACCAACTCGTTCTGGTTCACCGAGTCGGCCGCGCGGCTGACGTACATCAAGCGCACGAGCATGAAATTCTCCTGGGTGAAGTGACGGGTGGCATGTCAGGTCTTCTGGCGATCGAGTAACGACAAAAACTCACGGCGCAGATTGGCGTCTTTCAGAAACGACCCGCGCATCACGCTGTTGATCATCTTGGCGCTGGTGTCCTTGACGCCGCGCCAGTGCATGCAGAAATGGTCGGCCTCCATCACGATGGCCAGCCCGTCCGGCTTGACACGGCCTTGCAATTCGTCGGCCAGCATCGTCACCGCCTCTTCCTGGATTTGCGGGCGGCTCATGATCCATTCGCAGATGCGGGCGTATTTCGACAAGCCGATCAAATTCGAATGCTCGTTCGGCAGGATGCCCACCCAGACCCGGCCCATGATCGGGCACAGGTGGTGCGAGCAGGCGCTGCGCACGGTGACCGGGCCAACGATCATCAACTCGTTGAGCCGCGTGATGTTCGGGAACTCGGTCACCTCGGGCATTGGCGTGTAGCGGCCGCGGAACACCTCGGTCAGGAACATCTTTGCCACCCGCTTCGCGGTGTCGTGGGTGTTGTGGTCGCTGTCGGTGTCGATGACCAGCGCTTGCAGCACTTCCTGCAGCTTGGCCTGCACTTCGGCCTTCAGCTCGTCGAGTTCGCCCTCCTCGATGAAGGCCGAAATATTGTCGTTGGCGTGGTAGCGGCAATCGGCGCTCACCAGGCGGTAACGGATGCGCTGCGATGCGCTCAGCTGCGCCAGCTCGTCATCGTTCTTGACGACGGTGGGGTGTGGCTCTAAGGCAGAGCGCGGGGGGACTGGCGGCATGTCGGACTTCATTAGCCCGAGCGTAACCCAGCTTCAGCGCCACCTGCTCAGGCTGGAGCACCCGGGGCCGGGCCGTAGACTTGTGGCGGTGAAACTGCAAGCCTACGCCACGCCTTCAAACCGCCCGCCCGATGCCGCGCCACCGCTGTCGCGGCTGCTGGGCCACACTGCCGATGCCGTCGAGGCGGTGCGCGCCGGGCGCTCGCTGACCGAGACGCTGACGCGTTGCCCGGCCGAGGTACGGCCCGGCGTGCAGGCGCTGAGTTTTCATGTGCTGCGGCGCCTCGGGCAGGCCCAGGCCGCGCGCATGTGGCTGGCACCAAAAGCGCCCCCGAAAGCAATCGACGCGCTGCTGCTGAGCGCGTTGGCGCTGTTGTGGCCGGATGGCGAAGCGCCTTACGCCGATCACACGCTGGTCGATCACGCGGTCACTGCCGCGCGCCAGCGTCTGGCCGCTAGCGCGGCGTTCGTCAACGCCGTGTTGCGCCGTTTCGTGCGCGAGCAGGCGGCGGTGCTCAATGTCGTGCAGCGCACGGTGCCGGGTCGCACCAACCATCCCGAATGGTGGGTCGAGCGGCTGCAAGCTGACTGGCCCGACCAGTGGCAAGCCTTGCTGGCGGCCAACGACCGCCACCCGCCGATGACGCTGCGCGTCAACACCCGGCGCGGCAGTGTCAGCGCCTACCTGACCCGCCTGAGCGAGGCGGGCGTGCCGGGTCGGGCCGTCGGGGCGCAGGGCGTGGTGCTTGATGCGCCGTGCCCGGTCGGCCGGCTGCCGGGCTTTGCCGACGGCGATGTGTCGGTGCAGGACGCGGCGGCTCAGCTGGCCGCGCCGCTCTTGCTGGCCGGTGCCGTGCTGCCACTGGGCGCGCGGGTGCTCGACGCCTGCGCCGCCCCGGGCGGCAAGACCGCGCATCTGTTGGAGCTTGCCGATCTCGATGTGCTCGCGCTCGACCACGACGCCGCACGGCTGATGCGCGTCGACCAAACGCTGCAGCGCCTGCACCTGCACGCCACGACGCAGGCGGGCGATGCCGGCCGCCCCGATACCTGGTGGGACGGGCGGCCCTTCGACGCCATCCTGCTCGACGCACCGTGCACCGCCTCGGGCATCGTGCGCCGCCACCCCGATGTGCGCTGGCTGCGTCGGGCCAGCGACGTGGCGACGCTGGCGTTGCTGCAAGCCAGGCTGCTCGACGCGCTGTGGCCCTTGCTCAAACCCGGAGGGCGGATGCTGTACTGCACCTGTTCAGTCTTCAAAGCCGAAGGGCTGGCGCAGATCGATGCTTTTTTGCAACGGCAGGCCGACGCGCGCCGGCCTGCCGCGCCCGCATCGCCCGGTCATCTGCTGCCCCTGCCCGACAATGAACTTACCGCAGAAGGGCCTGATTCCGCCGTCACTGGCGATGGCTTCTTCTACGCCCTGCTTCACAAACCCTGAGACCCACCGTGCACCGCAACCCGACGAATGGCTGCCCCCACCCGCCGGGCGCGATGTTCGCCCGGTGGTGGTCGCCGTTGTCCGGCTGGTTGGCCGCCTGTCTGCTGCTGTGTGCGGCCACCTGCTGGGGCATGTCGGAGCAGACGCCCGAACTCAGCCATTTGGAGATGACACGCAACGATGAGGGCCTGCTGCTCGACGTTGCGGTGCGTTTCGAGCTGCCTCACCCGGTTGAAGATGCGCTGCACAAGGGTGTGCCGCTGCACTTCGTTGCCGATGCCACGCTGTATCACAACCGCCGTTATTGGCGCGATCGCCGCGTGGCCTCCATAACGCGGACCTGGCGCCTGTCCTATCAGCCGCTGACCCGCAGC
This sequence comes from Burkholderiales bacterium, assembly GCA_031427315.1. Classification (GTDB taxonomy): domain Bacteria; phylum Pseudomonadota; class Gammaproteobacteria; order Burkholderiales; family Burkholderiaceae_C; genus PBB1. Next base: position 6,218 of record JANPNF010000247.1, read on the forward strand.
TACCGGGTCAGCTTCGGCGGGCTGAGCCAGAGCTTCGACAACCTGAACGACGCCGTGACCACTGTGAGCCGCATTGGCCGCTGGAAGCTGGCCGAGCCAGGACAGATCAGTGACACCGACGCCTTGTATGTCGAGTTCAGCTACAAGCTCGACACCAGCCTGCTGCCGCGCCCGATGCAGATCGGCATCGGCGGGCAGCCTGAGTGGAACCTGCTGATTGAGAAGACCCAGCGCGTGAGCGGGCCCTAGTCCAGGGCGCCGATGAAGAATTCCACACGCTGGGCGTTGATCGTCTCGCTGGTCGCGGCGACCGGTGTTGCCATGGTGCTGGCATTCCTGCTGTCGATCGCCACCGACAACCGCTTGTTCTACGAGCAGCACTTCCAGTGGTTGTTCTGGGTCAACCTGGTGGTGGCCGGCCTGCTGATGCTGGTCATCGGCATTGCTGCTATGCGGCTTTTGGTGCGCGTCCAGCGGGGCAAGTTCGGCAGCCGGCTGTTGCTGAAGCTGGCCGCCATCTTCGCGCTGGTCGGCGTGCTGCCGGGCGTGCTGATCTACACCGTGAGCTATCAGTTTGTCTCGCGCGGCATCGAGAGCTGGTTCGACGTGAAGGTCGAGGGCGCGCTCGACGCTGGCCTGGCACTCGGCCGCGGCACGCTCGACGCACAGGTCAACGACCTTGCCACCAAGACCCAGCTCGCCGCCGACCGCCTGGGTGAGGTCCGCGGCGAGGTGCAGGCGCTGGCGCTGGAGCGGCTGCGCGAAGACCTGTCAGCGCAGAACGTGGCAATCGTCAACGGCATGGGCCAGGTGCTGCTGTCGGCCGACCGCTCGGCCGAGTTGCTGGGGCCCGATCGGCCCTCGACGGCGCTGCTGCGCAATGCGCGCAACGGCCGCGCGGTAGCGCAACTTGAAGGGCTGGACGATGACAGCTCGGCCGCGGGCGATGCCGACGACACGGCGCCCCCGGCCCCGAACTCCGGGCAGGCGCGCGTCCGGGCACTGGCCTACCTGCCCAGCGCCGGCATCGCGCTGACGCCGCAGGATCACTATTTGATGGTCACGATGCGGCTGCCCACTGCGTTGGCGAGCAATGCGCTGGCGGTGCAGGCAGCCTACCGTGAGTACCAGCAGCGGTCATTGGCTCGCGAAGGCCTGCGCGAGATGTACATCGGCACGCTGACGCTGACGCTGATCCTCGCGGTGTTCGGCGCGCTGTTGCTGGCCTTGACGCTGTCCAACCAGATTGCCAAGCCACTGCTGATGCTGGCCGACGGGGTGCGGCAGGTTGCGCAGGGTGATTTGGGTGCGAAGCCGGTGTTCGACTCGCGCGACGAACTGGGAGGGCTCACGCGCTCGTTCGCCGACATGACCGAACAGTTGTCCGAGGCTCGCGCACTGGTGCAGCGCAGCGTGTTCCAGGTCGAGGGCGCACGGGCCAATTTGCAGACCATTCTCGACAACCTGACGGCCGGCGTGATCGTGTTCGACCGCCAAGGGCGCATCGACACGGTGAACCCCGGCGCGACGCGCATCGTGCGGCGGCCGCTCGCCGCTTACCGAGGCCGGCGGCTGGCTGAGGTCGAGGGCTTGCAAGACTTTGCTGCCGCGGTGTGGAAGCGCTTCGAGCTGCACGCCGACCGCCTCGACACCGGCGAGCGCGACCACTGGCAGGAGGCCTTCGAATTGCAGGCCGGGCCGGACCGCGACGCGCTGACGCTGCTGGTGCGTGGCGCCGCGATGCCCGAAGGCGCGCGGCTGATGGTGTTCGACGACATCACCGAGGTGGTGTCGGCCCAGCGCATTGAAGCCTGGGGCGAGGTGGCGCGCCGACTGGCGCACGAGATCAAGAACCCGCTGACGCCGATCCAGCTGTCGGCCGAGCGCCTGGAGCACAAGCTCGCGGCCAAGCTCGAAGGCGCGGACCAGGCGATGCTGGTGCGGTCGGTCGCCACGATCGTCAACCAGGTGCAGGCGATGAAGACACTGGTCAACGAGTTTCGCGACTATGCCCGGCTGCCGGCCGCCAGATTGACTCCGCTGGACTTGAACGTGCTGGTCAACGAGGTGCTGACGCTCTACGCCACAGCGCAGGAAGCGGGCACGCTGATCTTCACCGCGGCGCACGATCTGCCGCTGATCGTCGGCGACGCCACGCAACTGCGGCAGGTCATCCACAACCTGGTGCAGAACGCGCTCGATGCGGTGGCCGATCCCTCACAGGCGCGTCCCCAACAGCAGCCTTGCGTACAAGTGCGCACGGAAGTGGCCCGCACCGAGCAAGGCGCGGTGCGGGTGGTGCGGCTGCAGGTCACCGACAACGGACCGGGCTTCCCCGACAAGGTGCTCAAGCGCGCCTTCGAGCCCTACGTCACCACCAAGAGCAAGGGCACCGGCCTGGGCTTGGCCGTGGTCAAAAAAATCGCTGACGAGCACGGCGCGCGGGTGCGGCTGGTCAACCTGGAGAGCCCCGAGGGCGACGCCTCAGGCGAAGGCGCCGCCGTGTCAGGTCCGGTGGCAGTTCAAGGCGCGCAAGTTTCGTTATCATTTTCAAAATTTGCGCCGACAGACGCACACCCTGCGGCGGCGACCCCAGACGTCGACACCGTGCACTGAGAGTTCATGGCCACCATCCTAGTTGTCGACGACGAGCTCGGTATCCGAGCGCTGTTGTCTGAAATCCTGACCGACGAAGGTCATTCCGTTGAATTGGCGGAAAACGCGGCACAGGCGCGCGCCGCCCGCGACCGCGGCCGCCCGGACCTGGTGCTGCTCGACATCTGGATGCCCGACGTCGACGGCGTCACGCTGCTCAAGGAATGGAACGCCTGCGCGCTGCTGACGATGCCGGTGATCATGATGAGCGGGCACGGCACCATCGACACTGCCGTCGAGGCGACCAAGAACGGCGCCATCGCCTTCCTCGAAAAGCCGATCACGCTGCAAAAGCTGCTGCGTGCCGTCGAACAAGGCCTGGTCAAACCCGCGCCGCGCACCCCCGCCGGCACGGCGAGCGCGCGTGGCGACACGGGCCACGCGCTGGCGCCGGCCGGCAGCAATGTGATGGCCTTGCCCGGTGTCACGATGGCGCAAGGCCCGCAGCCCGAACAAAGCTTCGACCTCGATCGCCCGCTGCGCGAGGCACGCGACGCGTTTGAGAAAAGCTATTTCGAGTTCCATCTGGCCAAGGAGAACGGCTCGATGACCCGGGTGGCCGAGAAAACCGGCCTGGAGCGCACGCATCTGTACCGCAAGCTCAAGCAGTTGGGGGTGGACCTGGCGCGCAGCAAGCGTGGCGGGGTGTAGCAGGCTGGCGCCAGCCGGTGGCGGGCCGGTGCGCGGGGCCGCCAGCGCATGCCAGACGGCGGATTGGCCGGCCAGCCAGCCGCTATACTTCTGGGTTGACGGCCTGGTAGCTCAGTTGGTAGAGCAGCGGATTGAAAATCCGCGTGTCGGTGGTTCGATTCCGCCCCAGGCCACCAAGTTACTGCTTCAGGGAATCCCAAGATGTCCCAGAGCGTCCCGAAAGCCCTTGAGAATCAACGCTCTGGGGCTTTTTTCATGTCTCAATCGGTTTCATGAAATCCCTGGAGTTCTTCCTTTCCGTGGAGTAACTTTGGCAGTAACTCGCCCCTCGGCGGGGGCCAAAAGCGGGAGTTACTCCATGGCTCGCAACCTCATCCCCTCCGATGCCACCATCAAGGCGATCAAGCAAGGTGACCCGCGCAAGCGT
>JANPNF010000248.1:0-4438 GCA_031427315.1 Burkholderiales bacterium
CGACCGATCGCCAGGCCGGCGAAGGTGCCGGGTGCTTCCAGGGCCTCGATACGCCCGTTCGCGACGAGCACATCCGCGGGCCGGGCGGGCTGGTCGGCGGCGGGCAGCACCAGGCCGTTGACTATGAGCAGGCGGTCGGTCATGTTGTTCCGGGGGGTGTGTGAAGGGTTGATACTGGACTGATCTTGGGATCAGCGCGGCCCGCGTGGCTCAGGCCAAGCCCAGCATCTGCGCCAGGTCGGGCTGGGCGGGCGGGCGGGTCGGCCAGCGCCAGGTGCTGCGGCAGGCCGCGCAGGTGTTCGTCCATCAGCCGCGCTGCGCCTTCGGCGTCGCCGTGGGCGATGCAGTGGAAGATGCGCTGGTGCTCGTCGTGCTCGCAGGCGGCATGCCCGGGTGCCTGGTGCAGCGCGACGATCAGCGAGCAGCGCGACACGGTCTCGACCAGGTAGCGCTGCAGCAGCGGGTTGTGCGCCAGTGCGGCCACGCAGGTGGAAGGCGCTGGCCAGGCGCACCCAGGCCGGCGGTCGGCGGCGGCGGCAGTGGTGGCAGTGGTGCCGACAGCGGCGGCGGTGGCGCCTGTGCTGGCGCTCTCGATGGCCGGGTCCGTCGTGGCCTGGAGCGCGTCCTGCTCCCGCTGCAACTGCCGGATGTCCTGCGCCGTCGGCACCGCCACGATGGCCCCGCGGTTGGGCCGCAACTGCACGATGTGGTCGTGGGCCAGGCGCTGCAGCACCTCGCGCACCACCGCCCGGCTGACGCCAAACAGCTCGCCGAGCGCGACCTCGGGCAACTTGGTGCCGGGCGTCAGGCGCTGGGCCATCACGCTGTCGAACGGCGCGCGGTACAGGCGCTGCTCGGGCTCGCTGCCGACCTCGGCGCTGCCCTCGGCACCGCCCGCCGCGTCAAGCCAGCGCGGCATGGACGCGCGCCGCCAGGCGGATCAGCGCCAGGTCGCTGCCCGCCGGCTCCAGCAGGGAGACTCCCAACGGCACGCCATCGGGCGTGGCCAGCGGCAGGCTGACCTGGGGCAAACCGGCCAGACCCGCGATGCAGGTGATGGCCATGGTGCGCAGGCGCACCGCATCGACCTGGGTCGGATCGGCATCGCGCAGCGGCGCCAGGCTGGCCGTCGAGGGCAGCACGGCCACGCCGTCGGCGCCCAGCAGCCCGCGCACACGCTGCGCGATGGCGGCCATCTCGGTGCGCAACCACAGGCCGCCCTGGTCACGCACCGCCGCGATGTGCTGCAGCGCGCGGCGCAGGTGGCGCAGCCGGTAGGGCTGGCCGACCAGGTAGGGGTGCAGTGCGATGCCCATCACCAGCGGCTGGTGGCTGGCCTGTTCCAGCATCTCGTCGAACTGGTCGATGACCATCTGCGCGAAGTCCTTCGCGTCCATCTGACGCGCCACGATCATCGGGATGTGGTTCAGCTCTTGCGGGTAGGGCACGGCCCACAGACTCGTCCCGTCTCTGGTGCGCATGCGCACCGGTTGGTCGTCATGGCACCAGTTCAGGGTGTAGCGGTAGCCGGTTTCGGCCAGCAGGTCGGGCGTCTGCAGGCTTTCGCTGATCCAGGGCGACAGCCAGCCGGCGGGCGTCTGCCCGCTGGACTCTTGGATGCGGCTGCGGCAGCGCGCCAGCAGTGCGCGTTCGGCCGCCTCGTTCAGGTCGCTCTGGCGTTCTGCGTTGCTGTGGCCGATCAGCTCATCCCCTCGCGCGACCAGGGCCGCCGGCACCTCGGGGCAGTGGTCGTAGAGCGCCGTGTTGATCAGCGCGCCCGTGGGCAGCCCCAGCTGGTCGAAGAGTTCCAGACAGCGCCAGACGCCGACCCGGTTGCCGTACTCGCGCCAGCTGTAATTCAACACGTCGGGCTGCGGCGTCGCCGGGCCGATGGCCGCGCCCAGGCCTTCGCCAAAGGCGAAATGCTCGACGTTGAAGCCCAGGTAGACCGCCAGGCCGGCGCCGCCCGGCCAGCGGTAGTCGGGCCTGCGGGTGATGGGGCGGTAGCCGAAGCGTCCGTGGTCGGCGCGACGACGGCGAAGCGGCTGCCGCCGAACGCCGCGTAAAGGGCCAAGCCCACCATCACGGCCGTGAGCGCATGCACTACGGGAAGTCTGGCCAAGCCGGCATAGGCGACTGCTCCGGAAGCAACAGCCCGGCCACGCTCAAGCCTGCACCGAGGTCTTTCCACCGCGCCGCCGCGGCGCTGGCCCGGCCAGCGGCAACACCGCTGCCAACCGGTGTGTCAGGCACTGAATGCCCCGTCGTCCCAGGCCGCGTTGAAGCGTGCCGCATCCTCGCGAACCTGAACCGCGCAGTCTTGCGAAGCGCCGAGCAGTTGTTCCTTCCACTTCTTGCGTTGCCCGAAGTCGATCAACTCGTCGGCGATCGCCGAGCCGTCGCGCCCCGCGCTTCGCAAATGCGCCCACGCGACCAGCTGCCCCATGGTGCGCACCAGATGCTCAAGTTCTCCGTCTGTTGGGTGAGAGCCGCTCAGCGCCACGCGATCCTCGGACGGTTGCAGCGCGCGAAGAACGCAGGGGCCTTCATTGAAGAACACCGGCTCGAGGAACGCCATGGACACTGCCTGCATGCGACGCTGCACGGCGACCACGCGTTGAGCCTCGTTCTTCCACTTCGGCTGCGTCGCCTTCAGGTGCGGCACCAGCGAGGACGGCAAGGCCTGCTTCAGATCGAGGAGGTAGTTTCCGTCGGGAGACCCTTCGCCTTGGACCAGGATGACATAGCGATCGACGCCGAGGCTGCCCGTGCCGGCGATGCGACGCGCCACATCCAGCACGGTGAAGAAGTCGGGCTGGGCGCGGCTCTTGGCGAACTCGTGCATGAAGTTAGTGACGGCGGCGCGCTGCGAACCGGTGGCGGGCAGCGCCTTCTTCCCGCCTACGCGAAGCCGACGCTGCTTGCGCTTGATGACGGTCCTCAAATCGAGAAAGCTCGCGCGCTGGCGATTGCGCAAGCTGTCGAGCAGCGCTCGCACCAGGCCTTGTGCGGTGTCGCGCTCCACCCAGTACGCCTTGCCCAGCGCCAGCGACGATGCGTAGGCGCCCAGAAAAGACTGGCAGAGCGTCTGTGCCCTGGCCTCGCTGACCAAGAACCTGTCGGCGCCGACGCGCAGGCTCGTCAAGAATCGCACCAAGTCCCAGCTCGCGGGCGCCAGAGCCGATTCGTCGAAGTCGTTGACATCGAAGTAAGCCAGTCGGTTGTCGCCCTTGTAGCTGCCGAAGTTCTCCAGGTGCAAATCACCGCAAACCCAGGCCAGCGGCGCCGATTTGAACAAGCCGCCTCGGGGCAAGCGGTCATAGAACAGGTGGCAGCTGCCGCGCAGGAAAGCGAACGGGCTCGCTCGCATCGCGCTGTACTTCATCGCCAGCCTTTCGGGGTCACGACCGACGTTGAAGCCTTGGATCCGACCCACGACATCGATTGCCGTGTCGCCCCTCATGCCTGTCCGATCGGATCCAACCGAGTGCGTGCGGGCGTCAACACTGGCAGAAACGTGCTGCGTGTCATACGCGGAAATACGCGAGTGCGCCGACGATCAGCCCCAAGCCACTCATCGCGAAGACGACGTTCTCGAGCCAGCGCCGCTTGGTGAGCAGCGCAATCGCAGCCATCGCGATGGCGATCTGCAGCGCCGTAGTTGCCTGCGCCCATCGATGATGCTGGTGCATCTGAGCTTCACTCTTCTCATCGAACTCGGTCGACTCCTTCTCCAGCTTCACAGCGGCCAGTTTGATCTCTGCCTTCTCGGCCGCGTAGCGCTGTGCCTCTTTCTCGAAGAGCGGCTTGCGCGCGTCGTCGACGAGCTGCATGCCGAGTTCGCTCAGGTTCTGCTTGCCGCTCTTGGCCTGGTAGAGATTCCACTGATTCGACGCCTCGGTCTTCTTGATCGCCGCATCGTTCTTGAACAAACCCGCGTCTGCCTGCGTCGCACCCGCCATGTACGAAAAGGTCGCGCCGACCGTCGCGAGGATCGCCGTCATCACCGCCAGCTGTCCCGCCATGCCCCTGGGCTCGCGCTCGGCGTCCTCGTCCATGCGGTCTTCGTGGACCCCACGCACTTCGAATTCTTCGGACAAGCAAGTCTCCTATTGTTTGGTCAACGATTGTCAGCGACCTCACTGTGGACACTGGAATCGAATCGTCATGCACCGCGCCGACTCCGTCAGGACCCGATGCCAACTGCTCCACGCAGCCGTGGTCAAGAGAACGGCAGACTGGGCTCCTTGACCTTGTGACCTTGCCCCTCATCCACGTACCCCGTAGCCCTCATTTACGCGGCGTGTTTTGACTGAGCCGTGCGCCAGTTTTCTTCAAACCGCATCGGGCTGACATAGCCCAAGGTGCAGTGAAGTCTGCGGTGGTTGTAGAACGTCAACCAGTCCACCACCTCGTCCATCGCCGCGCGCAGCGTGGC
>JANPNF010000249.1:0-2472 GCA_031427315.1 Burkholderiales bacterium
GAGGGCATGGGCGACCTGGCCGTGCAGGTGAGCACCGGCAGCGAGGGCGCTGCCGGTGCACGGACCGTGACGCAGAAGCGCCGGCCGCAGTTTGCGCAGCTGCGGTTGTTCGTGCCCACTGTCACCTGGGCCGAGCCCGGCCTGCCGCGCCGCCCTCTGGTCTACGACAGCGATGTGCTGGCGCACCTGAACTGGGCGGCGCTGAACGTGGAGACGCTGGCCTGCGAGTGGGCGCCGAATGCACAAGGCGCTTGGGGTGAGCACCTGGCCATCGACCTGTCGATCTTGAATCGCGACCACTCGTTTGCCGACGCCGACATCGACCGCAGCGAGCTGAAGCTCGACCGCGCGCGGCTGGTGCGGGCATTGATCGACGTGGCGCCGAACGCGTGGTGGGTGTGGGGCTGGGTCGATGCAGTGCTGGCGCGGCTGCGCGCACAAGGCTTCGACGAACGCGCATTGGCGGCATCGAGTGCTTCGCTGGTCGAGCGTTTGCGCATCGACATCGAGGCTGAGCGGGACCGGCTGGCGCAGGCAGTGTTCGAGGGCTTCGTGCAGCAAGGCCGCATCGAATTTCGCCTGCGCGCCGACAAAACCGACCATGAATTACCGATGGGCGCCGCGCTGGCACTGACTGGCGCGCTTCCGCATGAGTTGCAGCGCGCTGACGGCCGTGTGGTGCAAAAGAGCCTGCTGGAGCCTGCGCTGCACTTCGCCGACATCAACCAGTTCGAAGCGCAGTTCGCCGGCTACCTCGACGAGAAGTCGGCCTTGCGTTGGTGGCACCGCAATGTCGCTAAGACGCAGTACGGTTTGCAGGGCTGGAAGCGCCACAAGACGTACCCCGATTTCGTGTTCGGTGTACTGAAAGAAGGAAATGCCACGCGCACCGTGGTGATGGAAACCAAAGGCCTGCACCTTCAGGGATCGACCGACACCGACTACAAGCGTGTGCTGCTCGACCGCTTGAGCACAGCCTTCAGCGACGAGCGCCTCACCGCCGTCGGCGAGCTGGAGTTAACCCACACCGACCGGGCGGATGTGGTGTGCGACCTGGTGTTCGACCAGGGTTGGAAGGGCGTCGTCGAACAGCGTTATTTCAATGCCCCGATACTTCACACCCGCGGAGGCCCCGACGACACGATCGCCGAATGCCGATGACTTGCAAGATTGAAAGCTGATGATGAGACGCCTGAAGTTGGGGTGGGTCGTGGGGGTGTTGGTGGTGCTGCTGGTGGCGGGCTTCGTGGCCCGCACGTTGTATGCGCGGTCGCAGGCGCGTGCCGAAGCCGCCGCGCCGGCGAAGCCACCGCAAGCGATGGAATTGAGCGCCAGCGACGTCGTCGTGGCCCGCGTTCAGCCGTTTAATCGCACGCTGCAGATCTCCGGCAGCTTGAAGGCGGTGGACAGTGCGGTGGTGCGCGCCAAGGTCGCTGCCGAGGTGAAAACGCTGTCGGTGCGCGAAGGCGACACGGTGACGGCGGGGCAGACGATCGGCCAGCTCGACACGCTGGAAGTCGATCTGCGTGTCCAGCAGGCCGACCAGAACGCGGCGTCAGCTCGCGCGCAGCTCGACATCGCGCAGCGCGCGTTGAACAACAACCGCGCACTGGTCGCGCAGGGTTTCATCTCGGCCACCGGGCTGGAAACCTCGATCTCCAACGACGCCGCCGCGCGGGCCACTCACGCGGCGGCACTGGCCGCTGCGAACCTGGCGCGCAAGGCGCGCGCCGACGCGCGGCTGGTCAGCCCGATCTCCGGGCTGGTGTCGCAACGGCTGGTGCAGCCGGGCGAGCGGGTTGCGGTCGATGCGCGGCTGGTCGAGATCGTCGATCTGACGCGCATCGAACTCGAAGCGGCGGTGGCGCCGGAAGAGATCGGCCGCGTGGCCATCGGCCAGACCGCGCGGCTGGCCGCCGAAGGCCTCGATGGGCCGGTCACCGCGAAGGTGGTGCGCATCAACCCGAGCACACAGGCCGGCACGCGGGCGGTGTTGGTGTACCTGCGGCTCGATGCGCGGCCCAGCCTACGCCAGGGCTTGTTTTTGACCGGGGTGATCGATCTGAGAACGGACCGTGCGCTGACGGTGCCGCTGTCGGCGGTGCGTGTCGATCAGGCGCAGCCGTACGTGCTGGCGGTCGTCGGCGACCGCGTTGAGCAGCGCAAGGTCACGCTCGGCCAGCGCGGTGAACTTCCGGTCGATGGGCGTGTGGAGTCGGTGGTCGAGCTCGCGAGCGGCGCCACCGACGGCATGGTGTTGTTGCGCGGCTCGGCCGGCGCGCTGCGCGACGGCACGCCAGTGCGCCTGCGCGCGGCCGCAGCCCCGGTCGGCTCCGCCCCGAGTGCTTCTGCCTCGAACGTCACCCGCTGACCATGTGGTTCACCCGCGTCTCGATCGGCAACCCGGTGATGGCCACGATGGTCATGCTGGCCTTCGTGGTGCTGGGCGTTTTCAGCTACCAGCGGCTGTCG
>JANPNF010000250.1:0-2093 GCA_031427315.1 Burkholderiales bacterium
TGTCCTGCGGCGGAAATCCCACACGCTCGGTGAGCAACGCGTAAGCACGTGAGCAGATGGCGACCTTCCGCTCCACCGTGTCGGCCTGCCCTTGCTCGTCGAAGGCCATCACGATCACGGCGGCGCCGTAGCGGCGCACAAGCCGGGCCTGCTGCAGGAATGCGTCTTCTCCCTCTTTCAACGAGATCGAGTTGACGATGCCCTTTCCCTGAATGCACTTCAGGCCGGCCTCGATCACGCTCCATTTCGAGCTGTCGATCATGATCGGCACGCGGGCGATCTCGGGCTCGCTGGCGATCAAATGCAAAAAGCGCACCATCGTAGTCTCGCTGTCCAACATGGCCTCATCCATGTTGACGTCGATGACCTGCGCGCCGTTTTCCACCTGCTGGCGCGCGACGGCCAGTGCCTTCTCGAACTCGCCGTTCAAGATCATCCGGGCAAAGGCCTTCGAGCCGGTCACGTTGGTGCGCTCGCCGATGTTGACGAACAACGAGCCGTCGCCGATCATCACCGGCTCGAGCCCGGCCAGCTTCATCGGTGGGACCGGCGCCACGCTGGCGGCGGTGGAAAAAGATGAGTTGATCATGGAAGCTTCACTGGCTTGGCCGCGACGTCACCGCGGCCCAAAGGTCGGCTGAGCGCGGTTGACAAATGTCATGCCCAAGCCTGGAAGCCACAGCGTCAGATGGATGACGGGACTCTCGCAACGCTCCTTAAGCAGAGTAGATGATAGACGGCCGATCCACCGACCCCGCCTCAAGGGGGCAGGCGTGGTGCCGCAGCCAGTTGCTTCGCCTGGTGCAGCAAGCCGACAGGTGAGACGCATCGATAAAAAAAGGCCGACGTGGTGACGTCGGCCTTTTTTTCCGTGGCGGGCGCTCACGCGCCTGCTGAATCTCTACAACGTCACTTCAGGTGCGCGCTGACCAGCTTGGTCATCTCGAACATCGAGACCTGAGGCTTCTTGAAGATTTCCTTCAGCTTCGCATCGGCATTGATGTTGGTCTTCTTGGCTTCGTCCTGCAGCTTGTGGGCCTTGATGTACTCCCATAGCTTCTTGGTCACCTCGGTACGTGGCATCGGCGTGGCGCCAATGATCGCTGCCAATTGCGGGCTCGGCGTAACCGCCTTCATGAATGCCGCATTCGGTGAGCGCTTTGCGGCCGGCGCGGCGGCTTTTTTGGCCGCAGGTTTGGCGGCCGCCGTCGTCACGGCCGCAGCTTTCTTTGCGGGTGCCGCTTTCTTGGCCGGAGCCTTCGTCGCAGTTGCCATGTCTGTTATCTCCATCAGATAAGGGGTTGATGTGCCGGGCTGGCGGAGAGCCGCGTGAACTCTCGTCGTCACAACCTGAAGCGCCACTAATCGTACTGCCTGCACTGCGCGCTGAGAAGCGCGTTTCATAGGAGAAACGCGCATTCTTCGGGTCGGCACAGCAGAATGTCGTGTTCGCGTCACGCCGCCGAGTCGCTTTGACGAACATCGTCCGACCGCGGTGCGGTGCGCGCGCTCCACAGCATCGTGATCGCCAGCACGCCCACAACGACACCCAACGACACCAGCACCGGGATCTTGTACACGTCGATCAGCAGCATCTTGGTGCCGATGAACACCAGAATCACCGCCAGGCCATAACTCAGCAAATGGAACTTCGCGGCCACTGCGGCGAGCAAGAAGAACATCGCGCGCAGGCCAAGAATGGCAAAGATGTTGGACGTGAGCACGATGAACGGGTCGTCGGTGATCGCGAAAATGGCGGGGATTGAATCGACCGCAAAAATGACGTCAGTGATACCGACCAGCGCCACCACCATCAGCAGCGGCGTGGCAATGCGCTGGCCGTTTTCGAGGGTCCAGAACTTCTCGCCGTCGAAGTTTTTCGACACCGGCAGCACCCGGCGCAGCAGCTTCAACGCAGGGTTGTCGTCGAGCGACTGCTCCTTGCCGGCGGCCCACCACATCTTGATGCCGGTAAGCAGCAAGAACGCGCCGAACAGATACAGCACCCAATGGAACTGCGAGATCAGCCAGCCGCCAACCAGGATCATCACCGTGCGCAAAACAATCGCCCCGACGATGCCGATCATCAGCAC
>JANPNF010000251.1:0-7051 GCA_031427315.1 Burkholderiales bacterium
GCAGCACGATCTGGTCTTCATCGCCGAGTACAAGCTCGACAGCGCGACCAAAGACACCCGCTTCGTCGACGGCGCGCTGCTGCACGAACTGCGCGTGCCCTTCGGCTACTGGGAAGCCAAGGACGCCAAAGACGACCTCGATGCCGAGATCGAATTCAAGTTCAGGCGCGGCTACCCGCAAGACAACATCATCTTCGAAGACAGCACGCGGGCGGTGCTGATCCAGCACCGCGCCGAGGTGATGCGCTGCGACGTGGCCGACGTCAAGGCGCTGGAAAAACTGCTGCGGCTGTTTTTCAGCTTCGAGCGCGCCGAGATCGCCGACTTCCGCCAGGCGGTGGCGCAGTTCAAGACCGATCTGCCCGCCGTGCTCGGTGAACTGCGTTCGATGATCGAAGTCGCTCACGCTGCCAATGCCGCATTTGCCAAGGCGTCGAAGAACTTCCTGAAGCACGCACAAGACGCCATCAATCCGAGCCTCACCGATGCCGATGTGCGCGAGATGCTGATCCAGCACATCCTCACCGAAGAAATCTTCTCGAAGGTCTTCGACAGCGAATTCCACCGCGACAACAACGTCGCCCGCGAGCTTTACAAATTGGAGGCCACCTTCTTCACGGGCGGCCTGAAGAAGGCCACGCTCAAAGGCCTGGAGGCTTACTACGCAGCAATCCGCGCGGCGGCCGCGCAGATCGGCAGCCACCACGAGAAACAGACCTTTCTCAAAGTGATCTACCAGAACTTCTACAAGGTCTACAACGCCAAGGCGGCGGATCGATTGGGCGTGGTCTACACGCCCAACGAGATCGTGCGCTTCATGATCGAAGGCGCCGACTGGCTGTGCGAGAAGCACTTCGGCCGCAATCTGATCGACAAGGATGTCGACATCCTCGACCCGGCCACCGGCACGGGCACCTTCATCTGCGAACTGCTCGAACACTTTCGTGGCCAGCCGAAGAAGCTGGCGCACAAATACAAAGAGGAATTGCACGCCAATGAAGTCGCGATCCTGCCGTACTACGTCGCCAACCTGAACATCGAGGCACCCTACGCCGCCATCACCGGCGAGTACGCCGAGTTCCAGAACTTGTGCTTCGTCGACACGCTGGACAACGTGGGCCTGCACACCATGGCAGCAGGCGTCACCGCCGACCTGTTCGGCAGCGTCAGCGAAGAGAACGTGGCGCGCATCAAGCGCCAGAACAGCAAGAAGATCAGCGTGATCATCGGCAACCCGCCGTACAACGCGAACCAGGCCAACGAGAACGACAACAACAAGAACCGCGAGTACCCCGCAGGTCGATGCGCGCATCAAGCAGACCTACATCGCCGAAAGCACCGCGCAGAAGACCAAGCTGTACGACATGTACGCGCGCTTCTTCCGCTGGGCGAGCGACCGGCTCGACGCGAATGGCGTGCTGGCCTTCGTAACCAACCGCAGCTTCGTTGAGAGCCGCACCTTCGACGGCTTTCGCAAAATGGTGGCGCAGGAGTTCGCCGAGTTGTATGTGGTTGATCTGGGCGGCGACGTGCGCGCCAACCCGAAGTTGAGCGGCACCAAGCACAACGTGTTCGGCATCCAGACCGGCGTGGCGATCAGCTTTCTGGTCAAACGCAAAGGCAGCAAGGCCGGGCGCGTGTTCTATGCACGGCGGCCGGAGATGGAGACGGCGGAAGAGAAGCTGGCGTTCTTGGGCAGCACGGCGCTGAGTCGGCTGGCGATGGATGAGCTTCGGCCCGATGTGAAGCAGAACTGGCTGAACTTGACGAGCAATGATTTTGACGAATTGATGCCGATTGCATCAAAGGACGCAAAGGGCAGCAAGAAGGCTTCTGAGGCACGAGCAATTTTCAAACTGTTCTCACTGGGTGTTGTCACTGCGCGGGACGAATGGGTGTACGACTCCGTGGAGGAAAGCCTTGCGGTCAAAGTCAGATATCTGATTCAGGCCTACAACGACGACGTCGCGCGGCTCTATGCGGCCAAGCGAGACGCCACACTCTCCGACAAGCTCGACTACTCAATCAAATGGACCCGCGCCGTCAAGAACGACCTGCGGAATCGAGTCGCGTATGCGTTTGTACGAGACCTGGTTCGACGTTCGATCTATCGGCCATTTGTTGCACGAGTGATGTACTTCAGCAAGCAACTGAACGAGATGCAGTACCTGCAGCGCGAGGTGTTTGCACACAACGAAGTGAATATTGCCATTGCGATCAGCGGTTGCCCGGCATCCAAGCCGTTTCAATGCTGCGCCATCGATTGCGTGCCGAGCTACGATTTTCTGGAGAAGACGCAGACCCTTCCCTTGTACCGATACGAACTCGGGCAGCGCATCGACAACATCACCGACTGGTCGCTCGCCGAGTTCAAGAAGCATTACCAGCCCGGCCGCGGCAAGAAGCCGCAGCCGATCACCAAGGAAGCGATCTTCCATTACGTCTACGCGGTGCTGCACGACCCGCTGTATCGCGAGACCTACGCGCAGAACCTGAAGCGCGAGTTCCCGCGCATCCCGCTGTATGGCGACAGTGAAACGACGTTCTGGCAATGGGCCGCCTGGGGCAAGGCGTTGATGGCGCTGCACATCGGCTACGAACAGGTCGCGCCTTTCGCACTGTTGCGCAACGACACGCCCGACGAGAAGGTGCGCGCCTCAGGCCAGTCGCCGAAAGTCATCCTGAAGGCCGACAAGGCCACCGGCCGCATCGCCATCGACAGCGAAACCGCGCTCGCCGGCGTGCCGCCCGAAGCCTGGGCCTACACGCTGGGCAACCGCTGCGCGATCGACTGGGTGCTTGACCAATACAAGGAAAAGAAGCCCAAGGACCCGGCCATCCGCGAGAAGTTCGACACCTACCGCTTCAAAGACCACAAAGAAAAACTCATCGACCTGCTGGCCCGCGTGACCACAGTGAGCGTGGAGACGGTGCGGATAGTTGCAGCGATGAAGGCCGGGCCGCGCTAACCCCGATGCGGGTTTCCCCGCAATGCTGAACAAAACCGCGATGGAAGCGCAAAGCATCCGCATCGCTCTGCATGACGAGTCTGCCGGCTACGCCATCACGCCGCAGCGGGTGCCGCTCGCCGTGCTGCGCGCTTTCACGAAGGACGTCGACGAACTGCTGCGCGGCGATGCCGGCGACCTGTCGGGCAAAGAGCTTGAGGTCGCAGTGGTCGAAGGGTCACTGGCCATCGTGACTTCGCCCATCGCCAACCCAGGACTGTTTCAAGACTTGCTGCGGCTGGCATCTTCAGACCTGATCGACAGCTTGAATGCGCGGCGCCGCGTTGTGATCGAGCGCTGGCAGAAAGCGGCGCGGTCGGCGCGGCAACTGCGCTATGTCATCACGTCGGCGGCCTTGAGCCAGCCTGTCGTGGTCAGCTCAACATCTGACTTCCGTGCCGACAACGCTGACCAGTGGGTTCGCGTCGAGCGCTATGTGCAAGGCGAAATCTTTGAGATGGGCGGGCTCACCAACGTCAACGCTCACATCCGCTTGCCCGACCGCAAGACGCTGCTGGTCGATGCTGACCGCGACGTTCTGCGCTCCGATCCCACCAACCGGCTGTTCAAGCCCGCGATGGCGCGCATCTCTGCCGAATACAACGTGGTGACACGGGACTACCGCAATGCACGGCTGATCGAATTCATCGCCTACGAGTCGAAGGTGGACGAAAAGGGCTTGGAGCGGCTGACGCAGCGTGGCGCCAAGGCTTGGGCCGACACGCCCGACGCTGGCGAATGGGTTGAGGCGCTGCGGGGAAACGAAGCTTGAGCGTCTTTCTGGTCGACACCAGTTTTCTGATCTCGCTGGCCGATCCTGGCAGGCCGAACCACGAGGTGGCGAAGCGCTATTTGCGCGAGGCGCTGCATCGCGGCGTGCCGCTGTACCTGTCAGCCATCGTGGCCTCGGAGTTCCAGGTTGGACAGCCGGTCACCGATTTGCCGCTTCGCAACTTCGCAACTTCGCAACTTCGTGATCCTGCCGTTCAATATCGACCACGCGATGACAGCGGGGCTGCTGATGCGCAGTTTCGAACGAGACGCGACCGACCGGCGCGATGTCGTGAAAGAAGACATCAAGCTGATTGCTCAGGCGATATGCGAATCAATCACGCACATCCTGACAGAAGACAGAAGGACGCTAGCCAAGTACGTCCAGCGCCTCAATGCGGCTGGAGAGAGTGCAATCCAGACTGTCTTGCTGGTCGAAGGATTCGACGCTGCCTGGTTCAACAATGGGCAACGCGGGTTGCCTGGGACTTGAGTTGGCTCGGTTCGTCGAAGCCACTTTGACGAACCTTAGTGAATTTATCGGCGAAAGATAAATCACCTAAGGTCGGCATAAACCGGGCCGTGCCGGCTCACAGCAGCGGCTTCAGATACCGCCCCGTGTCACTCCCCACATGGGCCGCCACGGCCTCGGGCGTGCCGACCACCACCACCTGACCGCCGCCGGCGCCGCCTTCGGGGCCCATGTCGATCAGCCAGTCGGCGGTCTTGATCACGTCGAGGTTGTGCTCGATCACGACGATGGTGTTGCCCGCGTCGCGCAGCGTGTGCAGCACCTTCAGCAGCAGCGCGATGTCGGCGAAATGCAGGCCGGTGGTGGGCTCGTCGAGGATGTACAGCGTGCGGCCGGTGTCGCGCTTGCTCAACTCCAGCGCCAGCTTCACCCGCTGCGCCTCGCCACCCGACAGCGTGGTGGCACTTTGGCCGAGGCGGACATAGCCCAGGCCCACATCGAGCAGCGTTTGCAGCCGGCGCGCAATGTTAGGCACGGCGTTGAAGTGCGCGTGCGCGTCTTCGACGGTAAGCGCCAGCACCTCGGTGATGTTTTTCCCCCGATAGAGCACCTCCAGCGTTTCGCGGTTGTAGCGCTGGCCCTGGCACACATCGCAGGTGACGTAGACATCGGGCAAAAAGTGCATCTCGACCTTCAGCACGCCATCGCCATGGCAGGCCTCGCAGCGCCCGCCGCCGGCCGAGGCGCTGACGTTGAAGCTGAAGCGGCCCGGCCCGTAGCCGCGCTCCTTCGCGGTGTTCATCTCGGCATACAGCTCGCGGATCGACGTGAACATGCCGGTGTAGGTGGCCGGATTGCTGCGCGGCGTGCGGCCGATCGGGCTCTGGTCGACGTTGATGGCCTTGTCGAACGCATCGAGACCTTCGATCGCATCGTGCGGTGCCGCCTCCACGCGGCTGTTGTAGAGCTTGCGCGCGACCGCCGCATACAGCGTTTCATTCACCAGCGTGCTCTTGCCCGAGCCCGACACACCGGTCACGCAGGTCAGCAGGCCGATCGGGATCTCGACGCTGACGTTCTTCAGGTTGTGGCCGCACGCATTGGTGATGCGCAGCACCTGGCCGGCGATCGCCGCGCGCCGCTTCGGCACCGCGATGCGCAACACCCGCGACAGGTACTGCCCAGTCAGTGAATCGGGGTTCGCCGCCACCTCGTCGGGCGTGCCCTGCGCCATCACGCGGCCACCGTGCACGCCGGCGCCCGGGCCCATGTCGATCACGTGGTCGGCGGCACGGATCGCGTCTTCGTCGTGCTCGACCACCAGCACGCTGTTGCCGATGTCGCGCAGGTGGCGCAACGTGCCCAGCAGCCTTTCGTTGTCGCGTTGGTGCAGCCCGATGCTGGGCTCATCGAGCACGTACATCACGCCAGTCAGGCCGCTGCCGATCTGCGACGCGAGCCGGATGCGCTGCGACTCGCCGCCACTGAGCGTGTCGGCGCTGCGGTCCAGGCTTAAATAGTTCAGGCCCACGTCGTTGAGGAACTTCAGCCGCGAGCGGATTTCGCGGATCACCTTGTCGGCGATCTCGGCTTTGGCGCCCTTCAGCTGCAGCTGCTCGAAGTAGGCCAAGCCATCGCGCAGCGTGCCGTGCTCCACGCGGTAAATCGGCTCGCCGATCTCGTCACCGATGCCTTGCAGGAACACATGCCGGGCCTCGCGCCGCAGCCGGGTGCCACCGCAATCGGGGCAGGGCTTTGGGTTCTGGTAGCGCGCCAGGTCTTCGCGCACCAGCGCCGAATCACTCTCGCGGTAGCGGCGCTCCAGCGTTGGGATGATGCCGTCGAAGGGATGCTTGCGCTTGACGCTGCGCGGCTTCGCAGTGCCGCCGCGGCCCATCGCGTCGGCGCTGTACACGAAGCTGATCTCTTCGCTGCCCGAGCCATACAGCAACACCTGCTGGATGGCCGCGGGCAGCGCATCGAACGGCGTGTCGATGTCGAAGCGGTAATGTTGAGCCACCGATTCGAGCAGCGTGAAGGTGTAGCTGTTGCGCCGGTCCCAGCCCTTGACCGCGCCGCTGGCCAGGCTCAGGCTCGGGAAGCCGACCACGCGCTGCGGGTCGAACACCGTCACCTGGCCGATGCCGTCGCAAGTGGGGCAGGCGCCCTGCGGCGAATTGAACGAGAACAGCCGCGGCTCCAGTTCGGCCAGCGCATAGCTGCAGATCGGGCAGGCGAATTTGCTGGAATACAGGTGCTCGCGGGGCGGCAGCGCCCGCCCCGCATCGTCAGTGCCCGCGCCATCCATCTCGAACGCAATGGCGCGTCCATCGGCAATGCGCAGCGCGGCCTCGAAGCTTTCGGCCAGGCGCTGCTGCAGGCCGCTGTCGGCCTCAGCAGTGACCTTGATGCGGTCGAGCACCACGTCGATGTCGTGCTTCTCGTTCTTCTTCAACACTGGCAGGTCGGCCGCTTCATAGGCCGTGCCATCAATGCGAAAACGCACATAGCACTGCGCCTGCATGTCGGCGAACAGCTCGGCGAACTCACCCTTGCGCTCGCGCACCACCGGCGCCAGCACCATCAGCCGCGTGCCTTCGGGCAGGGCCAGCGTGGCATCGACCATCTGGCTCACGCTTTGAGCCTGCAGCGCCAGGTGATGGTCGGGGCAGAACGGCGTGCCGGCGCGGGCATACAGCAGCCGCAGGTAGTCGTGAATTTCGGTGACGGTGCCCACCGTCGAGCGCGGGTTGTGCGAGGTCGCCTTCTGCTCGATGCTGATGGCCGGGCTCAGGCCTTC
>JANPNF010000252.1:0-1751 GCA_031427315.1 Burkholderiales bacterium
CTCACCGATTCCGAGTTCAAACAACTGGTGGCCGCGGTCGGCGGCGAGATCCGCGCCAACCTCGGCAAGATCGAAGAGGCGCTTGAGACTTTCGCCGCCGCGCCGGAGCAGACCGGGTCGGTTACCCGCAGCGCGGCAGCGGACAGTTTGACAAGGCCGAAAAAATCATTACCGACAATCGCGTGTTGTTTCACCGCGTGGCCAACACGCTGAACTACCTCGACATCAAAACCGTGATCGTATCGTGCGGCACTTGCATGGATCAATTGTTAAATTACCAATTCGACAAGATATTCCCGGGCTGCCGCATCATCGACATTCACGAATACCTGCTTGAAAAAGGCATCACCCTGCAGTCCGGCCAGGGTTACCTGTACCACGACCCCTGCCACAGCCCAATGAAGCTGCAGGACCCGATGAAGACAGTGAAGGCCCTGCTCGGCGACAACGTGCTGAAGAACGAGCGCTGTTGCGGCGAAAGCGGCACCCTGGGCGTGACCCGGCCCGACATCGCGACCCAGGTTCGGTTCCGCAAGGAAGAAGAGCTGAGGCAGGGCGAAGCCGCGCTGCGCCGCTCGGGCGCTGTGGCGGCGGGCGAGGGGATCAAGGTCCTGACCTCCTGCCCGAGTTGCCTGCAGGGCCTCAAGCGCTACGAGGGCGATCTGCAGACCGGCCTGCTCGAAGCCGACTACATCGTGGTCGAGATGGCGCGCAAGATTCTCGGTGAGGCGTGGCTGCCGGAGTACGTCGCGCGCGCCAACGCCGGCGGCATCGAGCGGGTGCTGGTATGAGCCAGCGTGACTTCTTGCTGTGCATGGGCACCAGGCTGTGCGGCGATGTCCAGCCCGCGGGCGCATCACGCTGGCGCCGATCTTGTCGCGAGGCACAATTGGGTTTCCGAATCTGGATCTGACCTGCGGGGACCTGTAGATGGCTTCAACGAGAGTGGCTCTCGCGCTTGCCGCCTTGATGTGCACAGCGTCCGCCGTTGCCTTTTTCGCCAGGCCAAGCACAAATACCGCGGATCGGACCCCGAAGATCCAGCTCGACACGGCCGTTCCAAAACAGTTCGGACAGTGGCGCGAAGACCAAGCGCGAGTCGCGGCAATCGTCAATCCGCAGACACAGCAACTGCTGGACAAGCTCTACAGCCAGGTGCTCGTCCGTGCCTACGTCAACGCACAAGGCTATCGCGTGATGCTCTCGCTGGCCTATGGCGACGACCAGCGTGGCGGCCTGCAGGCGCACAAGCCCGAGGTCTGCTACCCGGCACAAGGATTCACGTTGCACAAGAACGTCGCGGCCGAGATCGAGACGCCATTCGGAAAGGTGCCCGGGCGGCGCCTCGGCACCCAGCTGGGCGCCCGCGTCGAGCCAGTCACCTACTGGTTCGCTGTGGCCGATCGTGCTGTCACCAGCCGGTTCGAGCACCGGCTGGCTGAGATTCGCCTTGGATTGACCGGCCAGGTGCCGTACGGTCTGCTGTTTCGCGTCTCGTCGATCGACGACAACGCCGATCGCGCGTACCGCGAGCAGGACCGCTTTGTCAGCGAGTTGCTCGCGGCGGTGTCTGCCGAAGATCGCGTGACGATGAGCGGGCTGGTGTCAGCACCGTAGCGCGCGAGGGGCCCCTCTGGCAATCGACGGAGATGACGCCGCTCAGTGCACCTGTGGTGCACCGCGCTCGACGATCAGGGGTGTCTTGGCGGTGTCGGCGAAAGCGCGGGTGTTGCCGGTCGTCGGCGGGAAGG
>JANPNF010000253.1:0-9602 GCA_031427315.1 Burkholderiales bacterium
CGTGGGGGCCAACACCTTGGGTGCGGCAGCCGCACCGTGGCTGTTCGGCGTGCTGCTGGTGCCTGCACTCGGGCCGAAGGCTGCGCTGTTGATCGTTGCGGGCAGCTACCTCGCGCTGATCTCGACACGCGTCTGGCGCCAGCCGGTCGCCTGGCTGCCTGCGAGCGCCCTGCTCGCCCTCGCGCTGTGGGAACCACCGCTGGCCTTCATCGACGTGCCCGAAGGCGGTCGGGTACTCAGCTACGCCGATGGTGCGATGGCCTCAGTCAGCGTGGTCGAGGATGCCGAGGGTGTGTCGCGGCTGCGCATCGACAACCGGCAGCAAGAAGGCAGCAGCAGCAGCCTGTCGGCCGATGCCATGCAGGCGCTGCTGCCGCTGCTGCTG
The DNA here is from genome assembly GCA_031427315.1 of Burkholderiales bacterium. Taxonomy (GTDB): domain Bacteria; phylum Pseudomonadota; class Gammaproteobacteria; order Burkholderiales; family Burkholderiaceae_C; genus PBB1. The sequence goes on from JANPNF010000253.1 coordinate 386, forward strand.
CACCCAGCGCCTGAGCACGCGCTGTTCCTGGGCCTCGGCACCGGCGTCACCGCCTCATCGGCAGCGCTGGAAGCCACCTTGCAGGTCGACGCGGTGGAGCTGCTGCCGGAGGTGATCGCCGCCTCGGCGCTGTTTGCACAGGTGACAGCCAGCGGCACAGGCGACACCCTAGCCAACCCCCGTTTGCACCTGATGGCCGCCGACGCGCGCCGCTACGTGCGCAGCGCCGATGTGCACTACGACCTGATCGTGTCCGACAACTTTCACCCGGCACGCAGTGGGTCGGGGGCGCTGTACACCGTCGAGCACTTTCGCGCGGTGCGCGAGCGACTGACCGGTACCGGCGTGTTTTGCCAGTGGCTGCCGCTGCATCAGCTCGACATGGACACGCTGCGCAGCATCGTGCAGTCGTTCATGGACGTCTACCCGAGCGGTGCGGCGATGCTGGCGACGAACAGCCTGGACACCCCCGTGCTGGGCCTGGTGGCGCGGCGTGACGGGCGCCGCTTCGATCTGCTGCAGGTGCGCGAGCGGCTGCGCAGCCACCGGCTGCCGCAACGGCTGGACGATTTCGGGCTCGCCGACGACCTGGCTGTGCTCGGCAGTTTCATCGCTGGCCCGCAGGCACTGCTCCGCTTCGCAGGCGATGCGCCAATGAACACCGACGACCGGCCCATCGTTTCGTACAGCGCACCGCGCATTACCTATGCACCCGATTCTCAGCCTCGCGAGCGACTGCTGTCGTTGTTGCAGCAACTGACGGTGGAGCCCGGCGAAGTGATCGATGTCGGCGTAGACGAATTATGGTCGCAGCGCCTGGCCGCTTACCGTGCCGCACGGGATCGCTTCATTGACGTTGGTCAGCGGGTACAGCCCTCGGCCGATCTCCCGCAGATGCTGTCGCAAGTGCGCGAGCCGCTGCTGGACGTGCTGCGCATCAGCCCGGATTTCCGACCGGCCTACGACCCGCTGCTGCACATGGCGATCGCACTCGGGCGAACCGATGTCGCTGGTGCCCATCGGTTGTTGTCGGCGTTGCAGCAAGCGCAGCCAGCGCGGTCGGAAGCTGCGCGGGCATCACAGCGATTGAGCGCCGAGCTGCCTTGACCGGCGTCGATTTGCTGCACAGGGCGCCAGCCTGATCGTCGTCGAGGCCCAAACGGATCAGGCGCGCTCGCCACACTGTCGCGAAGCATTCACCGGCGCGCCATAACGTCAGTGGACTCACTGAAGTCGCAGTTGCGCTGACCGGCGTGAGTCGATGAACCTGCAGACACCCGCAACCCACGCCATGAGCCGAACCACACCGACCGTCGATGCCCTGCGAGTCTGCTCACTGGTGCTGCTTTTGGCCCAGCTGACCGCCTGCGGTGGTCGCTCAGAGCAGAGCACTGCCGACCTAGGGCCTGGCAGCGTCTTGACGGCTCGCTCGCTGCCTGAATCGCCGTTGCGGGCGGTGAGCTCAGTTCGCAGCACTGACCAGGCCCACGTTGTGAAGGCAGCGCAACGCGGCGTGTTGATGGCAGGTCGTGCTGGCGACAACGCCTTTGCGGCCTTGCAAGTTTTTTCAGCCGACGACCGCGAGCCGGTGGCTGTAAGTCAGAAATCGGTGGCGTTGACTCACCTTCCGGCGCTGGACGCCACGCTGAATCTCTCGGCCAACGTGGGAGAGGTCAATGCTGCCCTCAATGGTGCGGGCGCGCGCATCGTGGGCATGCACCCGGGCCACAAAACCATCACCCTCGAATTGATCGACTCGAATCCTCCTCTGACCAACCCGCAAGCGGCTGCCAGCCTGCTCGCAAGCCGCGCTTTCCAGTGGGTTCAGGGGCCTGGACTGCCCGTCTTGCCGGCAGGGTTGACCGCCGATCCGGCGGTTTCGGAACCCGCGGAAAATCCTGCTCCACGCCCTCCCCGTTACCGAAGCACGACCGACACACCCACACCATGACGACCGATCTCGACCGTCGCCGCCTGGCCCACGCCGGCATTGCTTTTGGCATTTCTGTCGTCGTGCCGCCAGTGCGCGCCTGTGAATTCGTGACCTCGAATTTCAAGATCGTGCACCCATGGTCACGTGCCACGCGCGAAGACGCCACGTCCGTCGCGGTGTGCATGACCTTCGATCAGGTCAGCGAGACTGATCGCTTGATCGGCGCCGAGTCGATGGTGTGCACGGGTGCTGAGATCGGAGGTGTCGGGGCGAAGCCGATCGTCGACTTCCTGATTCCCGAAGGCCAGACCACCGTCATGCGTGAAGCAGGCACCTACCTGCGGCTGGTGGGCCTCCAGTTCGAGCTGCCCGTGGGACGCCAATACCCGCTGACCTTGATCTTTGAGAAGGTAGGCCCCATCGCAACCACACTCACCATCGACTACGCGCGCTTTTTTTGACTGCGCCTGACGGCAAAAAATAAGTGGGATCGGAAATACGAAGAGCGCCTTGCGGCGCCCTTCGTGTGAGCAGCAGCACACCAGCAGAGGTGCACCAGCCTGCCCTGTGAAGTTCAAGCGCGACGGCGCTTGAACAGACCCAAACCGCCCAGGCCGCTGATCAACAGCCAGGCAGCAGCGGGCAACGGCACAGCACCGACCACGACGTTATCGACCGTCGCAAAAACGTTGGGATTCGATCCAACAACTGGCGCAATCAGCTCGACCGACTGCAGCGCCACGGTGGAGCCCAAGCGGAAATACAAGCTGGGCACCGTGCCGGTCTGCGCGTACGTGAACGTCTGGGTAAAGTTGTTGACGTCTGTTGCCTTCACCGACATCGTCCCACCAACCCCATTTGCGGCGCCGAGTTCGCTGAGGTAGAAACTGGCGCCGAAGTTGCGGATGCTGTCGACAGGATTGATCCCGCCAAAGTTGCTGAAGGTCAGCGAATCGGTGTTGCCTTCAACTGACACCGCTGGGCCGCCAATTCCGGGGGACTGCACAGAGTAGAGATTGGCTTGGGTAGACAAGTCGTACGTGACAGGACCCGGGAACACCGACCGGCGCAACACACCCGTGGTACCCAAAGGCGTCGGGTCGTTGATGGTGAGGTCGCTGAACGCATCGCGGGCGCCGCTCACACTGACCGCGTATGCCTGCGCAGTGGTCGCAGAGTTCGCCCCATTCGATACCGTCGTAAAGGTAAACGTAGCGTGCGCCGAACCCAAGGCGCACATCAGTGCGGCGGCGCTGATCAGGCGGAGGGGAAAACCAAAAGTGCTCATGTCAAATCCTCTTTGTTGTGCAGGTGGGGAAAAGTATCGCGGCGTGGTGATCGAACTATCAGTGGTAGTCATGACAGCCATGCGTCTGCGCACCATAGTCCGGTTGACCCAGTACCCGCATCCATTCAGGCCGCCGAATCGCTTGCTGGACGATCAGCACAAGCCGCATGGCCCGATCGACCTCCCTGCACTGTCACGCCACAGTCAGCAGCCGTCGGTACTGTCCAAGCTCCACACCACACCCGAGGCAAACAACATGGTCATGCAATTCAAGAAGCGCGAGGTGGCTCTGGCTGTCATCGCCGCGTTGGGTTCACTTGCGATGTCGGTACAAACCGGCAGCGCGTTTGCGGCAGGTTCCAGCGCGCCCACCGGCAAATATGTCTCCGGCGACTTCCACAATCACACCACCTGCTCTGACGGTTCGATCTCGATGCAGAAGCTGGTGAAGAAGTCCACTGCGACTTGGGGCCTGGATTGGTTTGTTCAAGCGGGCCACGGCGGCAGCGGCAGCCGCAACTGCACGTTGACTGAAGATGCCAGCCTGGGCACGCCCAATTTCCCGTTCACGAACCAGGGTCCAACTACGACCTGGGCCAACAGCCTGCCAGGCGGCAATGCGAACCTGCAGGGCTTGAACGCCGCTTCCAACGGCAACATGTGGCGCTGGCAGTCTCTGCAATCTTTCCAGTACCAGGTGATGGAAGACCAAGCGGTGCGCAAGAACCAGCCGCTCTTTTTGGGTCTGGAGTCCGTGGTTTCTGGCCATGAACACACCTCGATGTCGGTCGTCACAGGCCAGCTTCCCAGCACGATCGATGGCCTAACCAACAGCGTCAACGTCAATCCGGTCCTGGGCAACGCCAACGCGCTCGCGCAGTGGTCATACTGCTTCGACCGCAACGACACCGACAACAGCCGCGGCGCCGCCAACGCATGGGATTGTTCAGCCGGCCTGGCGACAACGCCAGCGCTCTACCAAACCAGCGTCGCTAACCTGAAATATCTCACTGAAGCCGCCAACGCTGGCGCTGTTTTCGATCCGACCACGGCCTTCAAGATCACTACCAACAGCGGCAAGCAAGGGCACCTGAAGACCGTCGAAGCGGTGAAGTGGATGGCTGCCAATCACTTGAACGGTAGCTACTACATTCCCGCCCACCTGGAGCGCGCGGGTCCGTTCAACACAGCCGGCAGCAACGGCTTCAACGTCGAGCACCTGCGCGACTTCAACAACGCGGCGCCTAACGTCGCGTTTGGCTTCGAATCTCAGCCGGGCCATGGCGCCTCGGGTGATCGTGGCGAGTACTACCAGTGCCGCAACGGCGGCTTCACGGCCATCGGCGGATCGCCCACCTGCGCTGCTAACGTTCAGGACAGTGCGGGCGGCACCACTTACGGTGGCACCGGCGTTTACTCTTCGCAGGTCGGTGGCGTGTGGGACGCACTGCTCGGCGAAGGCCGTCGCTTCTGGTTCTTTGCCAGCTCCGACTGGCACAACCGCGGCATCTTCAGTCCTGACGACCGCCGCTCGACACAAGACTTCCAGCCCGGCGAATACCAAAAGACCTACGCCGTGGTGCGCAATGGCACCGACCCCAAGCTGCGCCCGCAAACCATCGTCGACGGCCTGCGCTCGGGCAATGCCTTCGCGTCGTCGGGTGAAATCGTTGACCGTCTCGGCTTCATCGCCTGCACGGGCAAAACGGAATCCCAAGCCGCAGCCCTGGCGCTCTCGGCCGCTGTGGCGAACGCTTCGGTGGATGGCGAATCCTGCGCCAACATGGGCGAAAAACTGACGACAGCCAACGGCACTAGCGTGGTGATCGCCATCGCGTTGCGCAACCCATCGGGCCCAGGCAACAACCAGGCGAATTTCTCGCCGTACACGTTCGCGAACCCCTCGCTGTTGCAGGTCAGCATCAACCAGCCGTTGAACAAGCCGGTGCTGGACCACATCGACCTGATCGCAGGCAACGTGGTGAGCACGCCCAAGCCGGTGACCGACCCCACCTACGCCGGCCAGTGGCCTGGTGACTGGCTGGCGACCACCAACAACCTCACCACGGGTGTCAGCACGGCCACCGCCGCGCTCAGCACCAGTCAGGTGCCGGCCGGGGCAAAGAACTTGACGGCAGGCATCTTGTCGACCTTCGGTGTTGGCACTTGGACGCAGACTGTGGGTTCGGACGGCAAGACCTACCAGGTCATGTCGCAAACGGTCACCGCTGGCGCCTCAAGGTACTTCCGCCTTCGCGGCACGAACATCCCAGCCAACACGCCATTCGAAACCGACGCCAGCGGCAATCCATTGCCTGACTATTACACCAATGTCACGACGGCAGGGCAGTTGAGGATCCCCTGCACGACCAGCGGCACGGTGCCTGCAGTCGGTACGCGCTCGCCGGTCACCGGCACGATCAGCGCTTGCCCATCCCATCTGCCGGTTGTGAGTGGTGTCAAGTACTCTGCCTACGACGTGGCCGCCTGGGCTGATCTGTGGTTCTACAGCAACCCGATCTACCTTGAAGTGGGTGGTTCGACCACGGTGGCCGGCGTGAACTGATCACCCGGTTATTTTTCGCCTCAAGCGCCGCGCAGCAATGCGCGGCGCCTTTCCCGTTGATGCATGCAATGCGTTGAACTGCGAGCCGGATAACCCATGGACACATTCGTCACGACCCCGATAACCGGTCAGCCTCAGACCTCGTCGGTCGCCCGCACGTTGCCAGCGTGGCTGCGCGAGCCGCTGTTGCACTTCGTGTTGCTCGGCGGGTTACTTTTCACCGCTGACCACTTCCTGATGGTGAATGCCGACGACCCGCACACCATCATCGTCAGCGCCGAAGTCGACAAAGAGGCTCGCCATGCGTTCAAGACAGCACGCGGCCAGGAGCCTGATCCCACGCAGCTTGCCGCGCTGCGACAGGTCTGGCTGGACAACGAAGTGCTGTACCGCGAGGGGCTGGCGCTGCGCGTCGATCGCGGCGACGTCTCGGTCCGCGAGCGAGTGATCTTTAAAGCCTTGAGCATCGTTGAGACCGGACTGAAGCTGGCAGAGGTCGACGACAAGACGCTCAATGCCTGGTTCGAAGCGCGCAAAGACAAATACGACGAGCCCGCGCGCTATGACTTCCAGGAAGCCGTGCTGTCGGGCGAAAACACCGAGTCTGCGGTGCGTTCTTTCGTGAGTGAGCTGAACTCTGGCACTGGCACCACTCGGGCTGGTTTGCGCGTCTTCAAGGGTCGGCCGCACGACAACCTGGTTCAGGGCTACGGTGCCGACGCTGCCAAGGCCATCGAGGACACGCCGCCGGGCGAGTGGCGTGCAGTGCAGACCCGCGACGGCTGGCGCGCCATGCGGCTGGAGGCGATCAGCGGCGTCAAAGCGGCGTCGTTCGAAGTGCTGCGCAACGTGGTGTTGCAGGACTGGACCGACGCGACGATGGCCGTGCAGCGCACTGCGGCTGTCCGCGAACTGGCCAAGAAATACAAGGTTCGTGTCGAAGGCGGTGCGTCGTGATGGCGACGCTGCGTCGCTTGGCCCTCGTCGCGCTGGCGCTGCTGGCCGTGTTGACGGCACCGCTTGCAAACGCACACGAATTGAGCATGGCCGAACTGCTGGTGCGCGAGGTCGCGCGTGGTGACTTCGCTGTGCAGTGGAGCCCAGGCGAAAAGGCAATGCCGGCCGACAGCATGTCGCCGCAATGGCCCGAACATTGCCGCGCCGAAGGATTCACCTTGCAATGTGGCGAACAGGGACTGACGGGCACGCTGACCATGCAAGGGGTGGGAGACCGCTTCTCGGCGGCCTTGGTCAAGGTGCAGTGGCTGGACGGACAGTCTCGCGTCTACACGCTCACCGCCGGCCAGCCGTCGGTAAATTTGTACGGCTCAGCCGACGACCAGCGCGGCATCGGCGAGATCGCCTCGGCTTACACGGTACTCGGCATCGAGCACATCCTGACCGGCTTCGACCACCTGATGTTCGTCATCGGGCTACTATTTTTGGTCGGCTTCAATCGCCGGTTGTTGCTGACGATCACCGCCTTCACCGTCGCCCACAGCCTGACCCTGGCCAGTGCGGCGCTTGGGCTGTTGACGCTTCGGCCACCGCCCGTGGAGGCCACGATCGCGCTGTCAATCATGCTGGTGGCGGGCGAGGCGCTGCGCGAGCGCGAAACCCTGGCTCGCCGCTGGCCTGCGCTGGTCGCGTTCTTGTTCGGGCTGGTGCATGGGCTGGGGTTTGCCGGTGCGCTGAAGGACATCGGCCTGCCCGAAAACCACCTGCCGATCGCGCTGCTGACGTTCAACGTCGGGGTCGAAATCGGGCAGTTGTTCACCGTGGCCGTGGCATGGATCATCTACCGCACCGTGCGCCGGCTACCGATCGTGTCGCAAGCGCGGCTGGCAACGCTGTATGTCATCGGCACGATGGCCGCTTTCTGGTCTTGCTCCCGCATCGTGACCATGTTCAGTTGAGCCCGCGCGGTGGCGAGACGATCGGTCTTGCGGCATGCTCCGCTGCACCACGGCGCTTGCAGCACCCCGATGATCACCACCCGGCGACAGTTCCTGCACACCTCCACCGCGGCGGCACTGAGCAGCTCACCAGCTTGGTGGAGCCATGCCCATGGCGACGAGACGGAGTCCGATGCAGCGGTGCACACGTCTGCTGGATCGCCTCGTTTTGATCTTGGCATCGCCTCCGGCAGTCCCACAGCGCACAGCATCGTGCTGTGGACGCGACTCACCGGCGGCGACCTGCCACCGCGGGTCGAGGTGCGCTGGGAGCTGGCGCATGACGAGGCCTTCACGCGCATCGCCGCCCGCGGCACCGAGACGGCCGAGGCCGCCTGGGCGCACAGCGTGCACGCCGAGCCGCGCGGCTTGCCGCCAGGGCGCTGGTATTGGTACCGCTTCCAGGCGCTGGGCGAGCGCAGTGCGGTCGGCCGCACGCGCACCGCGCCGCTGGCCGCCTCGGGCGCAACGACCCCGCTGCGTTTCGCCATCGCCAGCTGCCAGCGCTACGACGCCGGCCACTACGCGGCTTGGCGCGATGTGGCCGAACAAAACCTCGATCTGGTGATGTTTCTGGGTGACTACATCTATGAATCGGCGTCGCGCACCGATGGGCCACGTCGCCACGAAGGCGGCACCGCGCGCACGCTGGTCGACTACCGAGAACGCTACGCGATCTACAAGCGCGATGCGCACCTGCAGGCGGCCCACGCGAGCGCGCCATGGCTGATGGTGTGGGACGACCATGAGGTCAACAACGATTACGCCGCACTGCGAGGACAACACCTGCAAGCCCATTTCGCCGCGCGCCGCGCCGCCGCCTACCAGGCCTACTGGGAGCACATGCCGTTTCCCACCTCGGCACGGCCGCGGCTCGACGTGCCCGGCAGCGCCATGCGCATCACCGGGCGGCTGGACTGGGGCACGCTGGCGCGCATCCACCTGCTCGACAACCGCCAGTACCGTGATCCGCAAGCCTGCCCGCGGCCTGGCCAGGGCGGCTCGAACACCATCACGGCGAGCGACTGCCCTGCGCTGCTCGACCCGCGGCGCAGCCTGCTCGGCGCCGAACAGGAACGCTGGCTGACCCAGGGCTGGGATTTGCACCGTCCGTGGAACCTGGTGGCCCAGCAGACACTGATGGCGCGGCATTCGTGGACCGACACCGCCGGCGGTGGCGGTACGTATTGGAGCGATGGCTGGGACGGCTACCCGCTGTCGCGCAACCGGCTTTTGGGCACGGTGGCTGAGCGGCAGGTTCCCGGCGTGGTGGTGCTGGGCGGCGATGTGCACGCCCACGTGGTGGCCGACTTGAAAGCCGACTTCGACCGGCCCGGGGCGCCCACAGTGGCCACCGAGTTCTGCGGCACCTCGATTGCAAGCCACGGCCGGCCGCAGGAGCTGCTCGACATGGCGCGCCCGTTCAACCCGCACATCCACCTGAGCCGCAGCGACCGGCGCGGCTGCATGCTGTT
>JANPNF010000254.1:0-3435 GCA_031427315.1 Burkholderiales bacterium
TGGCCAAGATTGCGGGTATCGAGATGTGCTGGAGCTACAACCGCCAGTACGGCACGAAGTACCTGGCCGCGATGCCCACCAACCTGTACGGCCCGAGTGACAACTACCACCCGACGAACAGCCATGTCATCCCGGCGCTGCTGCGCAAGTTCCACGAGGCGGTGCAGCGTGGCGACAAGCAAGTGACTGTTTGGGGCAGCGGCACGCCGCGGCGAGAGTTTCTCTACAGCGACGACATGGCCGATGCCTGCGTTTACCTGATGAGCCTCAACAACGAGCGCTATGAGGCGCTGCTGGGCAGCGACGAGTCTGCCACCGGCCGCTTCGAGCCGCCACTGGTCAACATCGGCGTGGGCCACGATGTGGCCATCGCTGAGCTGGCCGAGCTGGTGCGTGACACCACCGGATTCACAGGCCAGATCGTCTACGACCGCGACAAGCCCGACGGCACGCCGCGCAAGCTGATGGATGTGAGCCTGCTGGCCCGCACCGGCTGGACCGCGCGCACGGCGCTGGTCGACGGGCTGCGCCGTGCTTATGCGGAATTCGCCGCCACCAACCCTTGAACACCATGATCACAACGCCCATCCTGGTTCATCCCGTCATCATGGCGGGCGGCAGCGGCACGCGGCTGTGGCCGCTGTCACGTGCCCAGCATCCGAAACAGTTCTTGGTGCTGCAAGGCAACCAGAGCCTGTTTCAGCAGGCCGCGCAACGGCTGACGAGCCTGGTGGCCGATGACATCACGGTTGCTGCGCCGCTGATCGTTGGCAACGAAGAACACCGCTTTTTGGTGCTCGACCAATTGCGCGAGCTGAAGCTGCCGCCGGCCACGGTGTTGCTGGAGCCCGTGGGGCGCAACACCGCACCGGCGATGACGCTGGCCGCACTGCAGGCCAGCACCGGCGGCGCCGACCCGGTGCTGGTGGTGACCGCCGCCGACCATGCCTATGTCGACGAAGCCGCCTGCACGCTGGCGCTACAGGCCGCGGTGCGCGCGGCAGCGCACGGCGCCATTGTGACGCTGGGCATCGCACCCACGGGGCCGGAAACCGGCTTCGGTTATTTGCGTTGCACGCCTGCCCAAAACGGTGACGTCAACACAGCGCAGCGCGTCGCTGAGTTCGTCGAGAAACCCGATTTGCCGACCGCCGAGCGCTACCTTGCCGATGGCCGCTACTACTGGAACAGCGGCATCTTCGTCGTGCGCGCCTCGGTGTGGTTGAAGGCGCTGCGGCAGTTCCGGCCTGACATCGCGAGCGCCACCGAAGCCGCCTGGGCCCGACACACCGCCGACGCGAGCTTCATCCGGCCTGATCGTGCAGCGTTCGAAGCGATCCCCAGCGAGTCGGTCGATTACGCGGTGATGGAGCACTGCCCCGCAGCTCCCGAATTCGACGTGCGCATGGTGCCCATGGCGGCCGGCTGGTCCGACCTTGGCGCTTGGGACGCGGTGTGGGAAGTCAGCCCGAAAGACACCGCGGGCAACGCCAGCCATGGCGACACCTTGCTGCGCGACAGCCGCAACACGCTGGTGCACGCCACCAGCCGGCTGGTGGGCGTGGTCGGCCTCGACGATGTGGTGGTGGTCGAAACGCCTGACGCCGTGCTGGTCACCCACCGCAGCCGCAGCCAAGAGGTCAAGCAGATCGTCGGCCAGCTGCAGCGCGACGGCCGCACCGAACACACCCTGCACCGCCAGGTGCACCGCCCGTGGGGCTGGTACGACAGCATCGATTCGGGCTCGCGCTTTCAGGTTAAGCGCATCATGGTCAAGCCGGGTGCCACCTTGAGCTTGCAAAAACATCATCACCGCGCCGAACACTGGATCGTCGTGCGCGGCACCGCCGAGGTCACCAACGGCGACCAGGTGATCCTGCTGAGCGAAAACCAGAGCACCTACATCCCGCTGGGCCAGGTGCACCGCCTGGCCAACCCCGGCAAGGTGCCGCTCGAGATCATTGAAGTGCAGTCGGGCAGCTACCTGGGCGAAGACGACATCGTGCGCTTTGAAGACACCTACGGGCGGGTGAAGTAAGGTGCCGGCGCACCTACAGACCCTCGACGGTCAGACCGATATAGCGATATTGGCCGGCACCCGCATCGACTGGGAAGAATTGCAATTGCCTTTACTGGCCCCCGATTTCCCTCCTCTCCATCAAAGCAACACCCCATGAAAATCACCATCATAGGCACCGGTTACGTCGGCCTCGTCACCGGCGCCTGCCTCGCGGAAATGGGCAACCATGTGATGTGCCTCGACGTCGATGCGGCCAAGATCAAGATCTTGGAGGAAGGTGGCATCCCGATCCACGAGCCGGGGCTGCTCGACGTGGTGAAGCGCAATCGCACCGCCGGCCGCCTGCAGTTCACCACCGACGTGGTCGCCGCCGTCAACCACGGCACCTTGCAGTTCATCGGCGTGGGCACGCCGCCCGACGAAGACGGCTCGGCCGACCTGCAATACGTGGTTGCGGCCGCGCGCAACGTGGGCCGCCACATGACCGACTACAAGGTCATCGTCGACAAGAGCACGGTGCCAGTGGGCACCGGCGAAAAGGTGCGCGCGGCGATTGCCGAAGAACTGGCAAAACGCGGTGTCAATGTCGACTTTTCCATCGTGTCGAATCCTGAATTTTTGAAGGAGGGGGCCGCGGTAGACGACTTCATGCGGCCTGACCGCATCGTGGTCGGTGCCGATGACGAGCGCGCCATTTTGCTGATGCGCTCGATCTACTCCCCCCTTCATGCGCAACCACGACAAGCTGCTGGTGATGGACATCAAGAGCGCCGAGTTCACCAAGTACGCCGCCAACTCGATGCTGGCTACCCGCATCAGTTTCATGAACGAGCTGGCGCTGCTGGCCGAGAAGGTGGGCGCCGACATCGAGCTGGTGCGCAAGGGCATCGGCAGCGACCCGCGCATCGGCACGCACTTTTTGTACGCCGGTGCCGGCTACGGCGGATCGTGCTTCCCGAAGGATGTGAAGGCGCTGGTGAAAACCGCCAAAGACAACGGCGTCACGCTGCAGGTGCTGACCGCGGTGGAAGCCGCCAACGACAAGCAAAAGCATGTGCTGGTCGACAAGGTGGTCAAACGCTTCGGCGAGAACCTGAGCGGCCGCCAGTTCGCCGTTTGGGGCCTCTCGTTCAAGCCCAACACCGACGACATGCGCGACGCGCCGAGTCGCGTGGTAATCGCCGAATTGGCCAAGCGCGGCGCCACACTGAAAGCCTACGATCCGGTGGCCATGCCCGAAGCCAAGCGCGTGTTGGAAGGCGTCAAAGGACTGACCTTCGTCGACAACCAGACACAGGCACTGGAAGGCTCAGACGCGTTGGTCATCATCACCGAATGGAAAGAGTTCAAGAGCCCGGACTTCGATTCGATCAAGGCCTTGCTGAAACAGCCGGTGGTGATCGACGGCCGCAACC
>JANPNF010000255.1:0-8561 GCA_031427315.1 Burkholderiales bacterium
GCGCATGGTCGAGCAGCTGTGGCGCGTGGCGTATGCAGATGGCCACCTCGGCGACCACGAGCGCCATGTGGTGTGGCGCGTTGCCGACTTGCTGCACGTGCCGCAGGGGGCGTATGTGAATGCGCGGCTGCGAGTGCAAGCCGAAATCAACGCGGCAGCGGGGGTCGATCCGTGATTCGGTGCGGTGGTAACAATTTCAGCCTCTTTTCCACCGCCCGTGCCCAGCCTGTGCACAGGCTTGTCCACAGAGCTCCGGCGTTCAGACTCTTATGATCTTCGGATGTCGGCCTTGATCTCTTCCCCCCCGTTTTCTGCTGCTCCGCCCCGCGCTAACGACGAGGTCGTGCGGCTGCGCGACGACGAGGTCGCGCGGCTGCGAATTCCGCCCCACTCGGTCGAGGCCGAACAGAGCGTGCTGGGCGGCTTGCTGCTCGACAACACCGCCTGGGACCGAGCCGGTGATTTGCTGACCGACAGCGATTTCTACCGCTACGAACACCGCGCGATCTACGCCGCCATCGGCGCGCTGGTCAACGGCAGCAAGCCGGCCGATGTGATCACGGTTTTTGAGCAGTTGCAAAGCCTGGGCAAGGCCGATGAGTGCGGCGGGCTGGTGTACCTGAACGCGCTGGCGCAGAGCGTGCCGAGCGCGGCCAATTTGCGCCGCTACGCCGAGATCGTTCGCGAGCGGGCGGTACTGCGCAAGCTGGTATCGGCCAGCGACGAGATTGCCACCAGCGCGTTCAATCCGCAGGGCAGGGCGGTGTCGGAAATCCTCGACGAGGCCGAGGCGAAGATCTTCAAGATCGGTGAAGAAGGTTCGCGCTCGCGGCAGGGTTTCCAGTCCATGGATTCGCTGGTCGTGCAACTGCTGGACCGGGTGACCGAGCTGCATGAGAACGGCGCCGAAGAGGTGACCGGCGTGCGCACGGGCTACTTTGACCTCGACCGCATGACGGCCGGGTTTCAGCCGGGTGACCTGATCGTGCTGGCCGCGCGGCCCTCGATGGGCAAGACCGCGCTGGCGCTGAACATCGCCGAACACGTGGCGGTGCAGGAAGGCCTGCCGGTGGTCATTTTCTCGATGGAAATGGGCGCCTCGCAACTGGCCTTGCGGCTGGTGGGTTCGCTTGGCCGCATCGACCAGCAGCACCTGCGCACCGGCGCGCTGAAGGACGATGAATGGGGCCGCCTGACCGAGGCGATCGAGAAGCTCGGCACGGTCAGCATGTACATCGACGAGAGCCCGGCGCTGACGCCGAGCGAGCTGCGCGCGCGGGCACGGCGCCAAGCCCGGCAGTGCGGCAAGCTCGGGCTGATCGTGGTCGACTACCTGCAGCTGATGAGCGGCAGCGGCGGCGCGAACGAAGAGAACCGCGCCACGGTGATCGGCGAGATTTCGCGCGGGTTGAAATCACTCGCCAAGGAACTGCAGTGCCCGGTGATCGCACTGTCGCAGCTCAACCGCAGCGTCGAATCACGCACCGACAAGCGGCCGATGATGAGCGACCTGCGCGAGTCGGGTGCCATCGAGCAAGACGCCGACGTGATCATGTTCATCTACCGCGACGAGTACTACACCAAGGAAGCCTGCAAAGAGCCGGGCATCGCCGAGATCATCATCGGCAAACAGCGCAACGGGCCGACCGGCACCGTCAAGCTGACCTTCTTGAAGCCGCTAACCAAGTTCGACAACCTGGCACCGGGGAGCGCGGGCGGCGATTACTGACGCCAGGCGCAGGGCCGGGTGGCCTCAGGCGCGCGGGCCGTCGATGACCCAGGTGAGCCACCGACTGCCAGCCCGCGCCGCGCTCACTTGAAGATGTCCTTGACCCGGTCGGACCACGACTTCGAATTCGGCGAGTGTTTGTCACCGCCTTTCTGGAACGACTCTTCCAGCTCTTTGAGCAACTTGCGCTGGTGTTCGGTCAGCTTGATCGGCGTCTCGACGGTGACGTGGCAGTACAGGTCGCCTGGGTAGCTCGAACGCAGGCCCTTGATGCCTTTGCCGCGCAGGCGGAAGGTCTTGCCGTGCTGGGTGCCTTCGGGCAGATCGATCTCGGCCTTGCCGTTCAGCGTGGGCACCTGGATCTGCCCGCCGAGCGCCGCGGTGATCATGCTGATGGGCGCGGTGCAATGCAGGTCGTCGCCGTCGCGCTCGAAGATCTCGTGCTGCTTGACGCGGATCTCGATGTACAGGTCGCCGGGTGGCCCGCCATTCGAGCCGGGCTCACCGTTGCCGGCCGAGCGGATGCGCATGCCTTCGTTGATGCCGGCCGGAATCTTGACTTCCAGCGTCTTCGCCTTCTTGATGCGGCCCTGCCCGCTGCAGACGGTGCAGGGCTCGGGGATGACCTTGCCCGCGCCGCGACAGGTCGGGCAGGTTTGCTGGACGCTGAAGAAACCCTGGCGCATCGTGACGGCGCCGGAGCCGCTGCAGCTGCCGCACATCTTCGCGCTGGTGCCGGGCTTGGCGCCACTGCCTTTGCAGGTCTCGCAGCTGTCGTAAGTCGGGATGCGGATCTGCGTTTCCTTGCCAGCCGCAGCTTCTTCGAGAGAGATCTCCATCTGGTACGACAGATCGCTGCCGCGGAACATCTGCTGGCCACCACCGCCGCGGCGCTGACCACCGCCATTGCCGCCGAAGATGTCACCGAAGATGTCACCGAAGGCTTCGGCGAAGCCGCCCATGTTCTCGCCACCGGGGCGGAAGCCGCCACCCATGTTGGGGTCGACACCGGCGTGTCCGTACTGGTCGTAGGCGGCGCGCTTTTGCGCGTCGGACAGCATCTCGTAGGCTTCCTTGGCCTCCTTGAACCGTTCTTCAGCCTTCTTCGCATCGTCACCCTGATTGCGGTCAGGGTGGTGCTTCATCGCCAACTTGCGGTAGGCCTTCTTGATGTCTTCCTCGGACGCGTTCTTCGCCACGCCCAGGGTTTCGTAGTAATCGCGCTTTGCCATCGCTTCATCCGTCACGCCGCAGCGTTTGTTTCAAACAAGAAAGCCGCGTCGGGCCTGCGCTTGCGCACGAGCACCCTGACGCGGCGAAGACACCGGGTTGCCCCAGCGCCGGAGGTTCATCGAGTTCGTGTCACTTCTTTTCCTTGACTTCGGTGAACTCGGCATCCACCACATTGTCGTCGGCAGGCTTGTCGGCTGGCGCTGCTGATTGGGGTCCGGCCCCAGCACCTGCCGCGCCGCCAGCCGCCGCCGCTGCCGCTTGCGCGTCGGCATAGACCTTTTCGCCCAGCTTCTGGCTGGCCGTCATCAGGGTCTCGGTCGAGGCCTCGATGGTGGCTTGGTCATCGCTTGTGAGAGCGGTCTCGGCGTCCTTCAATGCGGTTTCGATCTTTTCCTTCTCGCCGGTATCGAGCTTGTCGCCGTGTTCGGCCAGGCTCTTTTTGACGCTGTGGATCATCGCGTCGGCCGAGTTGCGGGCCTGGATCAGGCCGAGCTTTCTCTTGTCCTCGGCCGCGTTCAGTTCGGCGTCTTTGACCATCTGCTGGATCTCGGCTTCGGTCAGACCCGAATTGGCCTTGATGGTGATTTTGTTTTTCCTTGCCGGTGCCCTTGTCCTTCGCACCCACGTGCAAGATGCCGTTCGCGTCGATGTCGAAGCTGACCTCGATCTGCGGCGTGCCGCGAGCGGCCGGCGCAATGCCCTCGAGGTTGAACTCGCCCAGGCTCTTGTTGCCCGTGGCCATTTCGCGCTCGCCTTGGTAGACCTTGATGGTCACCGCCGGCTGGTTGTCGTCGGCGGTGGAAAACGTCTGCGCGAACTTGGTCGGGATGGTCGTGTTCTTCTGGATCATCTTGGTCATCACGCCACCGAGCGTCTCGATGCCGAGCGACAGCGGCGTCACGTCGAGCAGCAGCACGTCGGTGCGGTCACCGGCCAGCACCTGGCCCTGAATCGCGGCGCCCACGGCGACGGCTTCGTCCGGGTTCACGTCTTTGCGCGGCTCGCGGCCAAAGAATTCCTTCACCTTCTCCTGGACCTTGGGCATGCGCGTCATGCCGCCGACCAGGATCACATCGCTGATCGCGCTCACCGCCACACCGGCGTCCTTGATCGCGGTGCGGCACGGGGCGATCGTGCGCTCGATCAGGTCATCGACCAGCGCTTCGAGCTTCGAACGGCTGAGCTTGATGTTCAGGTGCCTCGGGCCCGAGGCGTCGGCGGTCACGTACGGCAGGTTGATGTCGGTCTGCGCGCCGCTGGAAAGCTCGATCTTCGCCTTCTCGGCCGCTTCCTTCAGGCGCTGCAACGCGAGCACGTCCTTGCCCAGATCAACGCCTTGCTCTTTCTTAAATTCGGCAATGATGTATTCGATGATGCGCTGGTCGAAGTCCTCGCCGCCGAGGAAAGTGTCGCCGTTGGTCGACAGCACTTCGAACTGCTTTTCGCCATCGACATCGGCAATCTCGATGATGGACACATCGAAGGTGCCGCCACCCAGGTCATAAACAGCGATCTTGCGGTCGCCCTTCTCGTTCTTGTCGAGGCCGAAGGCGAGTGCTGCTGCGGTCGGCTCGTTGATGATGCGCTTGACGTCCAGGCCGGCGATGCGGCCGGCGTCTTTGGTGGCCTGGCGTTGCGCGTCGTTGAAGTACGCGGGCACGGTGATCACTGCGTCGGTGACGGTCTCGCCCAGGTAGTCCTCGGCAGTCTTTTTCATCTTGCGCAAGATCTCGGCGCTGACCTGCTGCGGCGCAATCTTCTGGCCGCGCACCTCGACCCACGCGTCGCCGTTGTCGGCGGCGGCGATGGTGTAAGGCATCAGGTCGATGTCTTTTTGCACTTCCTTCTCGGTGAACTTGCGGCCGATCAGGCGCTTCACCGCATACAGCGTGTTCTTCGGGTTGGTGACAGCCTGGCGTTTGGCCGAGGCGCCGACGAGGATTTCACCGCCGTCCTGGTACGCAACGATCGACGGCGTGGTGCGCGCACCTTCGCTGTTCTCGATCACCTTGGTGGTGTTGCCTTCCATGATCGACACGCACGAGTTGGTGGTGCCGAGGTCGATACCGATGATTTTTCCCATGTCGAAATCTCCTGAAAATTGAAACTGACTTGATGACGAGTTGTGGATAACTCGCGTGTTTTTCAAGGGCTGCGGCGTGCGGCGGCCCGATCAAGTGACGCTATTTGGGCGCGGTGACGGTGACCAGCGCCGGACGCAGCACGCGGTCAGAGATGAGGTAGCCCTTTTGCAGCACGGCCACCACGGTGTTGGCCTCCTGCTCGGCCGGCACGACGCTGATCGCCTGATGCTGATGCGGGTCGAACTTGGCGCCGGCGGCTGGGTTGATCTCAAGCACACGGTTGCGCTCCAGCGCGGAAGACAACTGCCGCAAGGTCGCGTGCGCGCCTTCGAGCAGCTGCTCGGCCGTGGCGCCGGGCAGGGCGATTGCGGCTTCGAGGCTGTCCTTGACCGGCAGCAGGCTGTCGGCAAAACCCTCAACGGCAAATTTGCGCGCTTTCGAGATTTCGTCTTCGGCGCGCCGACGGATGTTCTCGGCTTCGGCCTTGGCACGCAGATAGGCATCTGACACCTCGGCGTGCTTGGCTTCCAGTTCAGTGAGTTTCGAGGCGGCGTCGGCGATGTGGCCGTCTGCTGCCTTGGCGCCGTGGGCGCTGTTGGGGTCCGCCGGGTCGGTGTCGGCGGGTGCTTGCGATTCGTTTTGGCTCATGTCGGCAGGATTCCCTTCAGCCACCGACTTGAGGCCGATCCCCCGTCTTTCAAGAGGGACTTTGCTGCCGAGGGGCGATCAAACATCGACCGGCATCAGTCGTCGTCGACCGAGGCACTCCAGCGGTTCCAGTCAGCCAGTTGGCGGCGATCGCGCTTGGTCGGACGGCCCTGCTCTATCGCAAGCGATGGCTCGGCCGACTCACGTCGCTCGCGCGCCATCTTCTCGCGCAGCGCGAGGCTCTCCTCGGTTTCTGCATACAAAGCCTGCGCGATGGGCGCAGGGCCACGGATCTCGCTGAGCGCCAGGACAACGAGGGTGCGCAGCACCGGTCCCTGCCGCAGTTCGATGCGGTCGCCTACGCGCAGCTCGCGCGACGGCTTGGCCGACTGCGCGTTGACACTGACTCGGCCCTTGCCGATCTCGTCGGTGGCCAGGCTGCGGGTTTTGTAGAAGCGGGCGGCCCACAGCCACTTGTCGAGTCTCAAGCGGGCACCCTGTGCATCGTGTGTCGATTGAAAGCGATGCCCGCGTCAGCGTTCAGCACCGAGCGCTGACGCGCGCTCGCGTTGAGCGGCCAGCGCAGGGGCATCGACGGCGCTGCCGCAGGGCCAACCCTGCAGGTGCGTGATCGCGATGTCGGTCAGCGCCAGCAGCCACTCGTGCTGGTCATTCAGGCAGGGCAGGTAGTTGAACTCGGTACCGCCCGCATTGATGAACGCGACGCGGGCTTCCTGCGCAATCTCCTCCAAGGTCTCCAGGCAGTCGGCGGGAAAGCCGGGGCACATGATGTCGACGCGCTTCACGCCCTGTTGTGCCAGCGCCACCAGCGTCGGTTCGGTGTAGGGCTGCAGCCACTCGGCCTTGCCGAAGCGGCTCTGGAACGTGACGACCATTTCGTCAGCATTGAGGCCGAGGCGCTCGCCGAGCAGCCGCGCCGTTTTCAGGCACTGGCAGTGATAAGGGTCACCGAGGAGCAGGGTGCGGCGCGGCACGCCGTGAAAACTGAGCACCAGCCGGTTCGGCCGACCGCTGTGCTTCCAGTGGTCGGTAACCCGCATTGCCAACGCGGCGATGTAACCGGGGTCGTCGTGGTACTGGTTGATGAAGCGGAACTCCGGCAGCCAGCGTGAGCGCCTGCCCCAGTGGGACACCGCGTCGCTGACGCTGGCGGTGGTCGGGCCGGAATACTGCGGGTACAGCGGCAGCACCAGGACGCGCGTGATGCCTTCTGCGCGCAGCCCGTCGAGCACCGCCGCAATGGCCGGCGAGCCATAGCGCATCGCCGGACGCACCAGCACGCGGAGCCCGCGCTCGCCCAGATAGCCCTGCAACATCGCCGCTTGTTTTTGGGTCCACACCTTCAGCGGCGAGCCCTCATTGGTCCAGACAGTGGCGTACTTGGCCGCCGACTGCCTGGGCCGCACTTGCAGGATCACGCCGTTCAAAATGAACCACCAAACCAGGCGCGGAATTTCGACGACCCGCGGGTCGCTCAGGAATTCCTTCAGATAGCGGCGCAGCGCGGGCGCGGTCGGCGCGTCGGGGGTACCCAAATTGCACAACAGCACCGCCGTGGTCGGCATGACAGCAAGGCCGTGTTCGTGGACGGGTTCAGGGGCAAAGGGCATGCAGTGTCCGCAAAGGCGCAACCGACGATTATCGATGCAGACCGTCGGCTTGGCCTCCTTCGACGCCACGACCTGTGGCGCGCTGGGGCTGAATCACTCTCAGATCTGCGCGGGCGGATGTCTGGAGGTTTCCGCAAAGCGAAGCACCTCGAAGCGGACACAGGGCGCGGTCGGGTCAGACAGCGAAGTGCCTAGGCCGACCACGCCGCTGCCATGCAAGGTGCAGGTGCCGCGCCGAAGGGTGAACACTTTGCTGTCGCCGGTGAAACGCACATAGGTGCCGTTGTAGCTGAGGTCTGACAACTGGAAGGCACCGCCGTGCCAGTCGATGCGCGCGTGTGAGCGCGACACGCGGTTGTCGTCGATGCAATAGGTGGCCTGCGTGCTGCGCCCCAAAATCACCGGCATGCTGCTGCTGGCGTAGACCTGGGTGACGTCGAGCCAGCTCAGGCGCACGCCTTCGGGTTCCGGATTTGCCATGATGTCGCCGAAGGCGGTCGCTGCCATGTCGGTGATCTGGCGGGTCTCCAAAACGTGGACTTCAACCGGCTCGGCCCGGCCGCGCAGTTGCAGGTGGTCAAGGCGGCGAAACTGCCCCCGCTCGCTGGCCGGCAGGGCGGCCAAAACGGTGGCGGTGGCCAGTGTCTCGTTGTCACCGGAATGTTCGAGCAAACGGGCCGCGACGTTGACGGCGTCGCCAAAACAATCGCCCGCCATTTCGACCACCTCGCCATACGCCAGCCCAATCTGCAGTTTCAGCGCGCGCCCGGGAGGCGCTGCAGCGAATGAAGTGTGCGAGGTGTTGCAAGACAGCGCTTCGTGCATGTCGATTGATGCCTTAACGGCTGATGTGGCGTTGCCGAAGGTCGCCATCAGGCCGTCACCCAGCGTCTTGATTAGCGTGCCACCGCAGACGGCGACGACCTCGCCCAGCATCGAGATGCTTTGCGTGACCCACTGGGTGGCGATTGCATTGCCCAGGGACTCATACAGCCCTGTGCTGCCGCGCAGGTCGGCAAAGAGAACGCAACATTCGAGGGTTCGGGTCATCCGCAGCAAGCCGTGATCGAAGTCACAGTCTAGCGTCAACAAACGAAAAAAAGCCCCGCCTGACGGCGGGGCTGAGTGCTTGTGCGGCCGCGATCAGAGGTTATCGAGGTAGGTGCGCAATTTATCCGAGCGGCTCGGGTGTTTCAACTTGCGGATTGCCTTCGCCTCGATCTGGCGAATGCGTTC
>JANPNF010000256.1:0-1766 GCA_031427315.1 Burkholderiales bacterium
CAGCGCGACCGGCACCGTGCTGGGTGCGATTTTCACCTTCGTGCTGTACGGCGCCCTGCCGTTGTCCGTCGTGCTGTACATCCTGCGCACGCCGGGCCGGAAGCGGGCGAGGCTGGCTGCCGAGGCGCCAGCTGCGCTCGAGCCGACAACGGCAACCTCAGCGGCCGAGCCAGACAGCAGCAACCATGCGCCCGGTGATGCCGGCACGGCGGAACGAAAAGAAACGTGATGCATCGGAGGCGGTGCACCAGGTGCCGCCGCTGACGGCCGTCACGCCGCAGGCCGACAAGCGGTCGCGTGCCAGGCCCGGCAGATCGGCCAGCCACTTGTCGGCTTTCAGCGGCACGAAACGCGAGGCGGGAGCTGCCGCATCAAGCGGCTGCGCCGTCGCCGGATCGACCCCAAACGCCTGCAGCACATCGGCACCGACCTCGAAGTGCCGGGGCCCGATGCACGGCCCGAGCCAAGCCGCCACCTGATCCAGCCGGCAACCGCTGGCGTCGCACAGCGCTGCGAGCGTGGCCTCCAGCACCCCGGCGGCCAGGCCGCGCCAACCCGCATGCGCCGCGGCCACCGCGTCGGGCGCAGCGAACAGCACCGGCAGGCAATCTGCCACCTGGACGCTGCACACCACGCCCGGCTCGGTGGTGACGCAGGCATCGGCATCGTGTCGCGGCGAGCCGGGCGCCGCATCGGCAGCGGTCAACCGGACCACACGGGCCCCGTGCACCTGATTCAGTTGCACCCACGGCGCACCGATGCTGGCCGCCAGTAGGGCCCGGTTTTCTGCCACCGCCGAAGCGTCGTCGCCCAGGTCGTCTCGCAGGTTCATGCTGCTGAACACGCCGGTGCTGACACCGCCATGCCGTGTGGTCATCAGCGCCTGCACGCCATCGACGTGCCACTCGGGGCGCAGCCAGTCGGAATCAGGTTTCACAAGAAGCGCTGTCGTGGTTAATTGGGGAGGCCATCGATGATGTCATGCAGCCGATCTGCTGATACGTCAGTTACACCCCGCGCCGCTACACTGGTCGCCATGTATTCCGCACGCAGCATTCGCCATTGCAAGAGCTGCGGCGCCGCTGCCGAATACCGGGTTCCGACCGACGACAACCGCCCGCGTGCGGTGTGCACCGTGTGCGCCGCGGTGCACTACGAAAACCCGTGCAACGTGGTCGGCACCATTCCCGTCTGGGACGACCAGGTGCTGCTGTGCCGCCGCAACATCGAGCCCCGCTACGGCTTCTGGACGCTGCCGGCCGGTTTCATGGAATTGGACGAGACGCTGGCCGAAGGCGCGGTGCGTGAAACCGTGGAAGAAGCCGGCGCGAACATCGAGTTGCAGCCGCTGTTCAGCCTACTCAATGTGGTGCGCGCCGGCCAAGTGCATCTGTTTTACCGTGCCCGCCTGATCGACACCCGTTTCGCGCCGGGGCCGGAAACCATCGAGGCCCAGTTGTTCCGAGAACACGAGGTGCCCTGGGACGACCTGGCCTTCAAGACCGTGCACCAAACGTTGAAGCTTTATTTCGACGACCGCCGCCGGGGTCAATTTGGGTTCCACTGCGCCGATATCGGGTGAACGACGGTTCACCGAAATGCCTGACTCCCTGTCCGAAATCCCCCCGCACGCACCGGTCGGCATGGCCTGTGGCGCCACGGTGCAGCGCCTGCGCGAAGACCTGATCCACCCCGACCCGTTGCTCGACTGCCTGGTCGAGATCTGCCGCCTGCACGGCCATGCCACCACGCGCGCTGCGCTGTCG
>JANPNF010000257.1:0-3307 GCA_031427315.1 Burkholderiales bacterium
TCGGCGAGGGATTCGTCAGGGTACCCGTCGAACGACATGTCGGCAGGTCGAACGTGCGCCTCCACCCAGTCGGGCTTCGAGCCGAGCATCATGTGCGTGAGGGTCGGCGGCTGTGGCAAGGCCGTGTCGATCGCCCCGGCATGCGGGTGCACAAGATCTGGCCAGGTGGGATCCCACAGCCACAGCGCCGTACCGCACATCTTGCAGAAATGGCGGCAACCGGTGCTTTCCCGGCCGTCCCCGAGCTTCGCGCGATAGACCGACAGGTGCTCTTCCCCCTCCACCCGTAGCGTGGCATGGACGGCACCGAGGTTGATCGCAAAGCCACCTGAGCCCGCGGTCTTGCGGCAGATGGAACAGTAGCAGCGCAGGAACGGCACCGGCTCGTGTGACTCAACCGTGAAACGAATCGCTGCGCAATGACAGGAACCTTCAAGCCGCATGGTGTCGATCTCCTCTCAGCCCGGTCACCAGGCGCGACGCCGCCGGCACGCTGCCGGCGAATGCCGTACAAGGGTCAGGCCTGATGATGCGCGAAAAGCTGCACGGTCAGACGATTCAGCCCCCGTTCGGGGGCCAGCGCTGGCGTGATGGCGCGCAAAGGTAGAACATCGGCCTCACAAGGAGACTGCCCATGACCCCCGACGACACGCCGCCCGACGGCGACTTCAGCAAACTGGTCGACGAGCAGCTCGGGCTCGCCGCGGCCAGGATCCCGGCGCTGGTGCCGGGCGCGGTGCATCCCTCGCCGGTGGACCATGAGGAGCGCGAATCCGCCCACCCAAGCTTCGAAGACGTGCTGCTCGGCAACGCCGAGGCCTCGCCGGAGATGCTGGAAGAACTGGCCGCGCTGGAAGCCGCGCCCGAACTCAGCGAGGAAGAACTGGCGCGTCAGGCACTGGCTGCCGGCGGCGCCGACAACGAGCCGTCGACACCGGAGTAGCGGCTTCGCGTTGCCCGTCCCAGCGCTGAGTTGCGGCGCTGTAAGGCGCGGGCCGCACGGCCGACCCAGGTAGCATGATGGTGCGACCGGGCTGCGCCGCGTGAGCGACAGCCGGGCCACCTTCGGAGGGCTTTGGGGATGGCAATCGAGAACACACCGCCAGCGCCTGCGCAGCGCATCTACCGGCACCGGCTGCCGGTGCGCGTGATGCACTGGATCAACGTCATCAGCATCACGATCCTGCTGATGAGCGGCCTGAACATCTTCAACGCGCACCCGGCGCTGTACTGGGGCAAGGACTCGAACTTCGCCTCGCCGTGGCTGGCGATCAAGGCCCAACAGACGCCCGCCGGCCCGGTGGGGGTGACGCAGTTCGGCGGTCGCGAGTGGCAGACGACGGGCGTGCTGGGCCTGTCCGAGGTCGAGGGCCAGATCCAGTCACGGGCCTTCCCGAGCTGGGCCACGGTGCCCGGCCCGCAGTGGCTGTCGATGGCCCGTCGCTGGCATTTTTTCTTCGCCTGGCTGTTCGTGATCAATGGCATCGCCTACCTGCTCTACACGCTGTTCAGCCGCCACCTGAGCCGTGACCTGCTGCCCACGCGCGCCGAGCTGCGCGGCATCGGCGGCACGATCAAGAACCATCTGTTGTTCAGGCACCCGACCGGCGAAGCAGCCAAGCGCTACAACGTACTGCAGAGCCTGGCCTACCTGGTCGTGATCTTCGGGCTGCTGCCGTTGGTGGTGGTGGCCGGCCTGGCGATGTCGCCGCGGCTGGACGCTGTCTATGCCGGCTGGGTCGATTTGCTCGGCGGCCGGCAGTCGGCGCGCTCGCTGCACTTCATCGCCGGGGCCGGCCTGCTGCTGTTCACGCTGATCCATCTCTTCGAGGTCGTCGTGGCGGGGGTCTGGAACGAGATCCGCTCGATGCTCACCGGCTGGTACACCGTGCCAGCCGACAAAGCGACAAAGGGGCTGCCATGAGCGCGCCGGGCCGCCCCAAGCGTCATACCGCAGCGCGCAGCGCGAAGGTTGCCTGATGAGCACGAAGAAGACCATCACGCTGATGCGCAAGAGCCAGCGCGAGCGCCGCCACCTGCTGCGCGGCAGCATGGCCGCGGCCGGCGCGGTGCTGCTGGCCGGCTGCGACCGGCTGTCGCGCAACGAATCGTTCGTCGAGGTGCTCAAGAGTGCCGAGCACCTGAACCAGGTGGTGCAGAAGATCGTTGCCCCAAGGTCGGCAATGGCGCAGGAGTTCGACCGCAAACACATCGTGCAGGCCTTTCGCAGCAATGGCACGCTCGAGCCGCCGGACACCGACTACCAGGCCCTGCAACGGGCCGGCTTTGCCGACTACAAGCTGGCCGTCGGCGGCCTGGTCGAGAAGCCCGCCGAGTACACGCTGGCGCAACTGCGCGCGATGCCCTCGCGCACCCAGATCACGCGCCACGATTGCGTCGAGGGCTGGAGCTGCATCGGTCAGTGGAAGGGCGTGCCGCTGGCCGCGTTGCTCGGGCAAGCCAAGCCACTGGCCAACGCCCGCTTCGTCGTCTTCCGCTGTTTCGATTCGATGGACAACCCCGACCCCAGCGGGCCCGATTCACGCTACTACGAGAGCATCGACTTCGACGACGCCTACCACCCGCAGACGATCCTGGCCTACGAGCTGAACGACCAGCCGCTGCCGGTGAGCAACGGTGCACCGCTGCGCTGCCGCGTCGAGCGCCAGCTCGGCTACAAGCACGCCAAGTACGTGCGCGCGATCGAGCTGGTGGAAAGCTTTGCCGACATCCGCGGCGGCAAGGGCGGCTACTGGGAGGATGAAGGCTACGAGTGGTACGCCGGAATCTGACGGGTCAGCCCTTGCGCGCGCCGCAAGCCTGGTGCGCTCGCGTGCGACCCTCACGCAGCGCTGCAACGCCCACTACCGGGCGAAGAGCTGACCGAGGTCGCCGAAGGCCTTGAACTCCAGCGCGTTGCCGGCGGGGTCGAGGAAGAACATCGTCGCCTGCTCGCCCGCCTGGCCCTTGAAGCGGATCTGCGGTTCGATCACGAAGCGCGTGCCCGCAGCGCTCAGCTTCGCCGCCAGTTGCTCCCAATCGGCCATCGGCAGGATGGCGCCGAAGTGGCGCACCGGCACGTCTTGCCCGTCGACCGCGCTGGTATGGCGGTGGCCGCACTCGCCGGGCGACAGGTGGGCCACGATCTGGTGGCCGTAGAAGTCGAAGTCGACCCAGTCGGGCGCGCTGCGGCCTTCGGGGCAGCCGAGCAGGCCGCCGTAAAAGCGCCGCGCGGCGGCGATGTCGTCAACCGGAAAGGCAAGGTGGAACAGGGCTGGTGCGTTCATGGTGCTTCGGGCGGCGGGGG
>JANPNF010000258.1:0-2535 GCA_031427315.1 Burkholderiales bacterium
GCGGCACTCGGCATCGTCTACGGCGACATCGGCACCAGCCCGCTGTATGCGCTGAAGGAAATCTTCCGCGGCGACCATGTCCCTGCCACGCCCGACAACATCCTGGGCGTGCTGTCGCTGGTGTTCTGGACGCTGACGGTCATCATTTCGCTGAAGTACGTGCTGCTGATCCTGCGCGCCGACAACCACGGCGAGGGCGGGCTGATCGCGATGCTGGCGCTGGCCACCACCGCGGTGCGTGACAAGCCGCAACTGCGCCGCACACTGATGACGGTGGGTCTGTTCGGCACCGCCGTGTTCTATGGCGACGGTGTGATCACGCCGGCGATCTCGGTGCTGTCGGCCGTCGAGGGCCTGGAGGTCGCCGCACCGCAGCTGCACGACTGGGTCATCCCGCTGACGCTGCTGGTGCTGACCGGTCTGTTCGCGGCGCAGCGCTTCGGCACCGGCGGCATCGGCAAGCTGTTCGGGCCGGTCACCCTGGTCTGGTTCGTTGCGCTGGTGGCCCTGGGCCTGCCGCACATCGCGGCGCAGCCGGCGGTGCTGGCGGCCTTGAACCCGGCCTATGCGATCGGCTTTTTCGCCCACCAGCCGCTGGTCGCCTTCGTCGCACTCGGTGCGGTGGTGCTGGTGGTCACCGGCGGCGAGGCGCTGTACGCCGACCTCGGCCACTTCGGCAAGCTGCCGATCCGGATTGCCTGGTATGCGCTGGTCATGCCGGCGCTGGTCATCAACTATTTCGGCCAGGGCGCGATGCTGCTGGCCAACCCGGCCGCGGTCAGCAACCCGTTCTACCTGATGGCGCCCGAGTGGGCCCGCCTGCCGCTGGTGTTCCTGGCCACCGCGGCCACGGTGATCGCCTCGCAGGCGCTGATCTCGGCGGCGTTCTCGGTCACCAAACAGGCGATCCAGCTCGGCATCCTGCCGCGCATGGTGATCCACCACACCTCGGAGCACGACACCGGGCAGATCTACGTGCCCTTCGTCAACTGGGGCCTGTACGTGTTCATCGTGCTGGCGGTGGTGATGTTCAAGTCGTCGTCGAACCTGGCCGCGGCCTACGGCATCGCGGTGACGATGGACATGGCCATCACCACGGTGATGACCTTCTTCGTCATCCGCTACGGCTGGAAGTACCCGCTGTGGCTGTGCATCGCGGCCACCGGTTTCTTCTTCGTCATCGACATCACCTTCTTCGCCTCCAACCTGCTCAAGCTGCCGGCCGGCGGCTGGTTCCCGATCGTCATCGGCATTGGCATGTTCGTGCTGATGGTCACCTGGATGCAGGGCCGGCGCCTGCTCAGCCGCAAGCTGCGCGAGGACGCGATTCCGCTGCGCGACTTCCTCGACGCCGTGTTCGTCAGTCCGCCCACCCGCGTCGAAGGCACGGCGGTCTTCCTGACCTCTGAAGCCGGCTCGACGCCCAACGCGCTGATGCACAACCTCAAGCACAACAAGGTGCTGCACGAACACAACCTGTTCGTCAACGTGCGCCACCACGAAGTGCCGTGGATCGCGTTCGAAGAGCGTGTCGAGATGCAGGCGCTCGACCAAAACTGCTGGGCGGTGACGCTGAACTTCGGCTTCAAGGACGAACCCGACGTGCCCGAGGCGCTGAAGCTGCTCGAAGGCAGAGGCGTGCCGCTCGACGACATGAGCACCAGCTACTTCCTCAGCCGCGACATCGTCATCCCCACCTTCGGCGCCGGCATGCCGATGTGGCGCGAGAAGCTCTTTGCCTCGATGCACCGCAACGCCGCGGCGGCGGCGGACTTCCTCAACCTGCCGACCAACCGGATCGTCGAGTTGGGGGCCAAGGTCGAGATCTAGTCGCGCGCGCAACGTTGCGACCGAACGTTTCATCGGTCGGGCTGCTACGCTTGCCGCATGCAGTTGCAAGCGATGGTTCGTGACTTTTCGCTGCCCGCCATCGTCGCCGGCTTCGTTGCCGTGCTGGTCGGCTTCACCAGTTCGGTGGTCATCGTCTTTGCGGCGGCGCAGGCGCTCGGCGCCACGCCGGCGCAGGCCACGTCGTGGATCTGGGCGCTGGGCATCGGCATGGGCCTGACGTCGATCGGCCTGTCGTGGTGGACCCGCCAGCCGGTGCTGACGGCCTGGTCGACGCCGGGTGCGGCGCTGATCGCGGGCACCACGGGGGTCTTCTACCTCTGCATCGGCCTGGTCGGCGGCGCGTTGGCGCTCCTTGTGCAACAGTGGCGGCCTGGAGGTACCCGCTGATGCCACTGCTGTTCGTTGCCGACCCGCTCGAATCGTTCAAGACGAGCAAGGATTCCACCTTCGCGATGATGCGCGAGGCAGCGCGTCGCGGCCACGCACTGTGGACCTGCGAGCCGCAGCACCTGGTCTGGCAAAGCGGCAGCCGCGTGCTGGCGAAGGCGGCGCGGTGCATCGCCTTGACGGGCGACGAGCAGGATTGGTTCACGGTCGCGCAAACGCGCGACTTCGCGTTGGCCGACGCCCGCGCGGTGCTGATGCGCAAGGACCCGCCGTTCGACAGCGAGTATTTCTACGCCA
>JANPNF010000259.1:0-1719 GCA_031427315.1 Burkholderiales bacterium
CAGTTGCTCGGCTTCATCGCGCCGCGCATCGGCAATGGCGCGGTCAAGCTGCTGGTGCTGCTGACCAAGTCCGACAAGCTCAATCGCAGCGAGGCGAATGCCGCGCTGGCGGCGGCCCAGCAGGCGCTGGCCGAGCTGACCACCGACGAAGCCGATGTCAACGTGGCCCTGTTTTCAGCGCTGAAGAAAAGCGGTGTGGGCGATGCGGCGACCTTGCTGCATGGCTGGGTCCACCCGCACCCGCCGGCAATGCCGACCACAGGGCCGACCGAGGAACAAGTACAGCCTTGACTCGCCGCTGCGCGCGCAGGTCACGCCGAGGTAGAGCCGCCTCACAGTGATGTCGGCACCGACGAACAGGCTGCCGGTGCGCAGCTGGCCCAGTGAAGCATTAGAAGACCGCGTCCAGGCGTTACCCGCGTCTGGGTGCATAAAAAAAGGGCTGCCGAGGCAGCCCTTTTCACGAACAAGTGCAAGCTTCGAACCGATGCAGGCCGAAGCAAGGCGCCTTTACATGTCCATACCGCCCATGCCACCCATACCGCCCATGCCACCCATACCGCCGCCGTGTCCACCACCGGCACCCGCCTCTTCCCTTGGCGCTTCAGCGATCATGGCCTCGGTGGTCAACATCAGCGAAGCGACCGAAGCTGCGTTCTGAAGCGCGGTGCGGGTTACCTTCGTCGGATCAAGGATGCCCATTTCGATCATGTCGCCGTAGGTGTCGTTGGCGGCATTGAAGCCGTAATTGCCCTTGCCGGCCAACACCGCATTTACCACCACGCTGGCTTCACCGCCAGCGTTGTAGACGATCTCGCGCAGCGGCGATTCGATGGCTTTCATCACCAGTTTGATGCCGGCGTCTTGGTCGGCGTTGTCGCCCTTGACCGTGCCAGCCATCTGCTTAGCGCGCAGCAGCGCCACGCCACCACCGGCCACGATGCCTTCTTCGACCGCAGCACGGGTGGCGTGCAGGGCGTCTTCGACACGGGCTTTCTTTTCCTTCATTTCGACTTCAGTGGCCGCGCCGACCTTGATCAGCGCCACACCGCCGGCCAGCTTGGCCACTCGTTCTTGCAGTTTTTCCTTGTCGTAGTCGCTGGTGGCTTCTTCGATCTGCACGCGCACCTGCTTGACACGGGCTTCGATGTCGGCGGCCGCACCCGAACCGTCGATGATCGTGGTGTTTTCTTTACTCACCTCAACGCGCTTGGCTTGGCCCAGATCGGCGAGCGTGACTTTCTCGAGCGTCAGGCCGACTTCTTCGGCGATGACCTTGCCGCCGGTCAGGATCGCGATGTCTTCGAGCATCGCCTTGCGACGGTCACCGAAACCCGGTGCCTTGACGGCAACGACCTTCAGGATGCCGCGGATGGTGTTGACCACCAGCGTGGCCAGGGCCTCGCCTTCGACGTCTTCAGAAATGATTAGCAATGGACGGCCCGCCTTGGCAACCGCTTCGAGCGTGGGCAGCAGGTCGCGGATGTTGCTGATCTTCTTGTCGAACAACAGCACGAACGGATTCTCAAGAATCGCCGACTGCTTTTCGGGGTTGTTGATGAAGTACGGTGACAGGTAGCCACGGTCGAACTGCATGCCTTCGACGACGTCGAGTTCGCTGTTCAGGCTCTTGCCGTCTTCGACGGTGATCACGCCTTCCTTGCCGACCTTGTCCATCGCCTCGGCGATGATGCGGCCGACTTCATGGTCGCTGTTGGC
>JANPNF010000260.1:0-8794 GCA_031427315.1 Burkholderiales bacterium
GTGCCACCTCAGTCCGCGGGCGGCAGCGCTGGGCGCGCCCGGTTGTTGCGGCCGGGCTGCATCTGGCGGCGCTGTGCCTGGCCATCGCACAGGCACAGGCGCAGGCGCAGAGCCTCGACGAGCTCTACACCGCCGCGCGCGGCTACGACGCCACCTACCTGTCGGCCCGCTCGCTGGCCGACTCAGCCCCCTACCGCGCGGCGCAGGCCGACGCACTGCTGCGCCCGAGCGTAAGCCTCGATGCCAGCGCCAACACCGGTCGTGTCGAGACCAGCTTCGGCAACGGCTCGTTCAACACGCGCTCGGGCCAGTTGTCGGCACGCCAGCCGCTGTTCAATCGCAACAGCAGCGTCACCATCGATCAGGCGCAGCGCGAACTCGAAGCCTCTGCGCTGCGCCTGGAGGTGGCCGAGCAGGACCTGATCGTGCGGCTGGCGCAGGCTTACTTCGATGTGCTGGCGGCGCAGGATGCGCTGGCCACCACGCGCACCAGCAAGGTGGCGATCAACGAGCAGCTGGCGTCGGCGAAGCGCAATTTCGAGGTCGGCACCGCCACCATCACCGACACCCGCGAGGCGCAGGCCCGCTTCGACCTGGCCACCGCGCAGGAACTCGCTGCCGACAACGATCTGCGCAACAAGCGCATTGCGCTTGATTTGCTGGTCGGCCGCAGCAATGTCGAGCCCAAGGGCCTGACGCCGCCGGTCAGCCTGCCGCCGATCGCGCCGGCCGACGTCGAAGTCTGGGCCCGCAACGCCGACGCCCAGCATCCGTCGGTGCGGCTTGCGCAGCTGTCGCTGGAGATTGCCCGACTCGAAACCAGCAAGGCCCGCGCAGGCCACCTGCCGACACTCGACGCGGTGGCGAGCGTGGCCAACCAGTACAACTCCTCCGGCAGAAGCGGCAGCCAGTTGTCGAGCGCCGGCACCACCAACACCGGCAGCATCGGCGTGCAGTTCAACCTGCCGCTGTTCACCGGGCTGTCGGTGCAGAACCGCATCAAGGAAACGCTGGCGCTCGAGGACAAATCGAACAACGATCTCGAGGCTGCGCGCCGCGCGGTGTCGCTCGGCACGCGGCAGGCCTACTTCGGCGTGCAGTCGCTGCGGGCGCAGGTGCTAGCGCTGGAGGCGGCCGAGTCATCGAGCGCGTTGGCGCTGGAAGCCACCCAACTCGGCTACCGCGTCGGCGTGCGCGTCAACATCGATGTGCTGAATGCGCAAACGCAGCTCTACACCACCCGCCGCGACCTGTCGAAAGCCCGCTACGACACCCTGCTCGGCGGCCTGCGCTTGCGCCAGGCGGCTGGGCAATTGAAGGCCGAGGACGTGACGGCGGTGAGCCGGTTGCTTACGCGGTGAATCCGCGTAGTTTCTTAAGGGTTATTCCTCCCCCTCGCCTGCGGGGTGGCGTTGTCCAAGACGGGCAATTCGCACGTATAACGAAGTGCCGTCAGAATTCCATCCCAGGGTTCAGCCTGGAAAACAAACCTACGCTCTTGAGGAGTTTTCAGATGAAGAAAATGTTGTTCACCGCACTATCAGCCGCCGTATTGGTGTCGCTGCCTTTGGCATCCCACGCCACGACATTCCAGTACAACGCCACACTCAACAGCGCCAACCAAGTGCCTTCGCAGGCATCGACTGCTTTTGGTAGCGCCAGTCTGGTCTATGACGACTTGGGCACGGCAGGCCTCGGCGATGACCTGTACAGCATTTTTGTGAGCGGGGCGGGCCTGACTGGTGGCAAGGCGACCGGCTATCACATTCACCAAGGTTCGGCCGCCGTCAACGGTCCGGTCAAGGTGTTTCTGGATGCCGCATCGTTCACCACCTTGCTCAACGCAGGCGGTGCTTTGTTCGTGTTCGGCACAAACGTTCCGACGCCTTACGCTGGCTTCTTGAGCGATTTGAGTGCGAATAACGCGTACGTCAACATCCACAACGCTGGATTCCCAGGCGGCGAGATTCGCGGCCAGTTGATCGCTGCGGTTCCTGAGCCTTCCACCTACGCCATGTTCGGCCTCGGTCTTGGTTTGATGGGACTGTTCGCCCGCCGTCGCGCTGCAAACTCAATCTGACTTCTTTCAGACTGCCCGATCGAAAGGCCCGCTCTGCGGGCCTTATTTCATGGTTGCAAACCGGTGACCGAAGTCACAGCGAATGTAGTTTCGCTGCCTGTCGCATCACAATTTGAGTGACATCTGCCAGTCCGTGCCAACTGTGTTGCCTGCGCTAAACGGTTCGCCCGGTCGGCATCGAAGTTTCGTCACCGCCGCATCAGCGTGCTTTTGCCAAACAGGCTTTCGATCAAATCTACCCCCACCTCGGCGGTCTGGTTGCGCACATCGAGCGCCGGGTTGAGCTCCATCACGTCAAGGCTGGCAAGGCGTCCGGTGTCGGCAATCATCTCCATACACAGCTGCGCTTCGCGGTAGGTGGGGCCGCCCGGTACGGTGGTGCCGACGCCAGGGGCGATCGGCGGGTCGAGGAAATCAACATCGAAGCTGACGTGCAGGTGCGTGTTGACGTCGAGCGTGGCGAGTGCCAACTCCATCGCGTGGCGCATGCCCATCTCGTCGATGAAGCGCATGTCGAACACATCGAGTTCCTGCTCGTGAACGAAGCGTTTCTCGCCCGCATCGACGCTGCGGATGCCGATCTGCCGCACCCACTTCGGGTTGATGGCTGGCACCTGTCCACCGATCTCGATCAGCTCCTTCGGGCCGTGGCCGCACAGGCAGGCGACCGGCATGCCGTGCAGGTTGCCGCTCGGCGTGAGCATCTGCGTGTTGAAGTCGGCGTGCGCGTCGAGCCACAGCACGCGCAGCCGCTTGCCGATATCGCGGCAGTGGCGCGCCACGGCGCTGATCGATCCGATGCTCAGGCAGTGGTCGCCACCCAGCAGCACCGGCATGCGGTTCAGCTTGAGCTCGGCGTACACAGCGTCGTGCACCAGGCGGTTCCATGCGACCACTTCCGGCAAATGACGGTAGCCGTCGACGGGCGGCAGCCAAGGGTTGGTCGGGCCGCTGAGGTTGCCTCGGTCCAGTACCTCGAACCCATGGCCCTGCAGCGCCGGCACCAGGTTCGCCACGCGCAGCGCTTCGGGCCCCATGCTCGCGCCGCGCTTGCCCGCGCCGATGTCGGTGGGCGCGCCGATCAGGCTCAGGTGTGGGTTCATGCGCGGGCGATCAGTGGCGTCAGATGTCGACCGCGAACGCGCCAGTCTCGGTTGGTGGTGCGTCAAAGCCGTACTCTGCTTCGAGCACGGCCCAGGCTTCTTCGGCGGTCTCGACGTAGCGGAACAGGTGCACGTCTCCGGGCGAGATCATGCCGGTCTCGATCAGCACATCGAAGTTGATCAGCCGCGACCAGAACTCGCGCCCGAACAGCAAGATCGGCCGCTTGCGGCACTTTCCGGTTTGCACCAGCGTCATCGTCTCGAACAATTCATCGAGCGTGCCGAAACCGCCCGGGAAGCACACCAGCGCGATGCTGCGCATCAGGAAGTGCATCTTGCGCAGCGCGAAGTAGTGGAACTGGAAGCACAGCTCGGGTGTGATGTACGGGTTCGGTTCCTGCTCGTGCGGCAGCACGATGTTCAGACCGATGCTCTTGCCGCCGACCTCGAACGCACCGCGGTTGCCGGCTTCCATGATGCCCGGGCCACCGCCGGTGACCACGTAGACCGGCGTGTCCATGTCGGCAGTGCGCTGCGTCACGAGGGCGGCAAAGCGGCGCGCATCATCGTAGTAGCGCGACATCTGCAAGCGGGTTTCGGCGGTGCGGATCGCTTTCGCATCGTCATCGGCACGGGCTTGCGCCAGATGGGCGGCGGCGGCCTCGGGCGACAGAATGCGGGCGCTGCCGAAGATCACGATCGTCGACTCGATGCCCGCTTCTCTCTGCACCATCTCCGGCTTCAGCAGCTCGAGCTGCATGCGCACCGGCCGCAGCTCCTCGCGCAGCAGGAAATCGTTGTCAGTGAAGGCGAGCCGATAGGCGCTTTCCGGGCCGTTGTAGAGCGATGGCGGCGCGGCGGTGCTGGCGTCTTCCTGGGCGGTCGGGAAATTGCGGGCGGTGAGTTCGGTGCGTTTGTCCATGCGGTGCAGCTTAGCGTGTCGGTGGTGGCATGAGCGTCAACGGGGCAGCGTGCCGCAGACTGGGCAGCTGGGGTCACGGGCCAGCCGGATCTCGGTCCACGCCATTCGGCGCGCGTCGAGCATCTCCAGGCGGCCGGCCAGCGGGGTGCCGACACCGGCCAGCAGCTTCAACGCTTCGGCCGCCTGCACGCTGCCGATGATGCCGACCAGCGGCGCGAACACGCCCATCGTCGCGCAGCGCGCCTCCTCGAACCGGGCGTCGGGCGGGAAGATGCAGGCATAGCAGGGATGGACTCCATCGCGACTGTCACGCTTGCTGGTCACGTACACCGAGACCTGCCCATCGAAGCCGATCGCCGCCCCAGACACCAACGGCCGGGCATGCCGCACGCAGGCCGCGTTGACCGCCTGCCGGGTCGCGAAGTTGTCGCAGCAGTCGACGACCAGATCGGCCTCAGCGACCAGTTCGTTCAACCGCGCCGCATCGGCGCGTTCGCGCAGCGCCACCACCCGCACCTCGGGGTTGATGGCCTGCACCGTGGCCGCCGCGGAATCGACCTTGGCCTGGCCTACGCTTGCCATCGAGTGGGCGATCTGCCGCTGCAGATTGGTCAGCTCGACGGTGTCGTCATCGACGATGGTTAGCGTTCCGATGCCCGCGGTGCCGAGGTACATCGCTACCGGCGAGCCCAGCCCGCCCGCGCCGATCACCAGCACATGGGCTGCCAGCAGCCGCTGCTGGCCTTCGATGCCGATGTCATCCAACAGGATGTGGCGCGAGTAGCGCAGCAATTGGTCGTCGTTCATCGCAGCGCGAAAAAACGCCCGCATGCAGCGGGCGTTGGGTGTGAGACGCAGGCCATCAACGCGGGGCGGTGCGGCCCGCGGGCGTTGTGGCGCTTCAGTTCGCTTCCGTCTCGACCTTGCGCTCAGTCATCGATTTGCTGACCAGCACCGGCCTGCCTTTCAGGCGGTTGATGGCCTGCGCGAGCTGGAAGTCGTCGTCGCTGCCGAACTCTGCTGGCGGCTTGACCGGCGTGGCTGCCTTGCGGGCGGTCTCTTCTTCCAGTTTCTTGCGGGCGAGCTCGCGCGCTTTCTCGCGGGCCTCGTCCTTGACCTCGGCGCCTTGGCCGCTTTGCAGGTGTTTCTCAAGGTCGGCCTCACGTGGACGCAGGGCGGAAAACAGATTGCCCTCGGCGGTTTCGTCGATCATCACGTCGGGCACGATGCCTTTGGCCTGGATCGACTTGCCGCTCGGCGTGTAGTAGCGCGCAGTGGTGATCTTCAACGCGGTGTCGGGTGACAACTGCCGCACCGTTTGCACCGAGCCCTTGCCGAAGGTCTGTGCTCCCATCACCGTGGCGCGCTTGTTGTCCTGCAAGGCGCCGGCAACGATTTCACTTGCCGATGCCGAGCCTTCATTGACCAGCACCACCAGCGGCACCGATTTCAGCGCCTCAGGCAAATGTCGCAGCGGATCGGTACCACCGCGACGCAGGTAGAACTCGGGTGACGCTTTAAAGATCGACTTGGATTCGGGAATCTGGCCGTTGGTGGTGACCACGGTGGCATCTGTAGGCAGAAAAGCCGATGAGATCGCCACCGAGGCTTCAAGCAGTCCGCCCGGGTCGTTGCGCAGGTCGAGCACGATGCCCTTGAGGTTGGGGTCTTGCTTGTAAATCTCTTCGAGCTTGCGGGCGAAATCCTCGACCGTGCGGTCTTGGAACTGGCTCACGCGCAACCAGGCGTAGCCGGGTTCGACCACCTTGGCGCGCACGCTGACAGTACGAATCTCTTCACGCACGATGGTGGCGGGGAAGCTGCGCTCCTCGGATTTGCGGAACAAGGTCAGCACGACCTTCGTGCCCGGCTCGCCGCGCATGCGCTTCACGGCCTGCTCCAGCGTCAGGCCCTTGACCGCGGTGTCATCGATTTTGGTGATCAAGTCGCCACTTTTCAGCCCGGCGCGGAAGGCTGGTGAGCCTTCGATCGGCGTGACCACTTTGACCAGGCCGTCTTCCATGCCGATTTCGATGCCGACCCCGACGAAGCGCCCGGTCGTGCCCTCGCGGAATTCCTTCCACGATTTCTTGTCGAAATACTGCGAGTGCGGGTCGAGCCCGGCCACCATGCCACCGATCGCGTCGGTGATTAGTTTCTTTTCATCGACCGGTTCGACGTAGTCGCTCTTGACCATGCCGAACACCGCTGCGAGTTGCTGCAATTCATCGAGCGGCAGCGAGCTCACCGAATTGCGCGCGGTGGCCTGCAACTGCATCGTGGCCAGCGCCCCAGCCACCGCGCCGAGCGCGATCCATCCTGAAATCTTGAGCTTCGTACCCATGTCCGACCCTCTAACTGGCTTGTGCATTCGATCCTCATCTCAGTATAGAACCCGGTGTCGGGTGGATGCTGCCTGCGCTGGCTTAGTTTCCGATGAGGAGGCGGCGACGCAAAAGAAATGTCGAGGCGATGCCAAGTCTGTCGCATTCGGCCGACCCTGCGGCTCAAGTCAGCGCCCGCGTTGCCGATACCCACAGAGCAACGGCGGGTTCGTGCTGGCCGCTTCAGCCACCGACCCGCATGGCTGCCGACCGACAACAAGGCTGCGTGATGTTCAATTTATTCAGAACCTCCAACCCCAATCAGGCGACGCCACCGAAGCTCGTGCGCAGCGCGCCTGCCAGCTCGGAGCAGAACCCCTCGACGCTGCCTGTCGGGCAGCGGCGCACGCTGCCCCGCGAACAAGACCGCATGTTGTCCGCCGAGGCGCGGCAGTGGCTGCGCCGTTTGCCCGCGCGAGAGCGGCCACTGGCGCTGTGCTCGATGTATCCGCGACTGGCCAATCGCCTGGCGGCTGGATGGGACATCCCGGCGCAGACCGAGGCGGTGTTCGACGAGTTGATGGTCGATCACCGCGGTGGCCGCCTCGGCTTCGCCCCGTTGGTGGCCACCGAGTTGATGCGCCTGCACCGGTTGCATGAGCAGCGATTGGCGTCAGCCGACGGCGACTAAGCCGCGCCCAGGTGCTCGATCAAGATCGTGACGCCGATGCCTGTGAGCACGATGCCGCCGCCAATTTCAGCCCATTTCCCGGCAACGCGTCCCAGCGCGCGTCCGACCATCACGCCCACGGTCACCGCGACGAAAGTGGTGAGGCCAATGGCCGCGGCCACGGGAAGAATATCGACGTTGATGAACGCCAGCCCGACGCCGACCGCCATGGCGTCGATGCTGGTGGCAAACCCGGTCAAGGCCAGCAGCCAGAAAGGGTGCCGTGTCAGCCTTTCTCCTCTGTGAACCGTGGGCGCGGTGAGTCCCTTGTAAACCATGCGCAGGCCGAGGCCACTGAGCAGGGCGAACGCAATCCAGTGGTCCCAGCTTTCGATGTAGCTGGCAGCTGCCAGGCCGAGTGCCCAGCCGATAACAGGCGTGATCGCTTCAATGGCGCCGAAAATGGCTCCGGTGCGCAACGCCTCGCTCCAGCGCGGTTTTTGGAGCGCGGTGCCTTTGCCGATGGCAGCGGCGAAGGCGTCGGTGGACATGGCCAGAGACAGCAGCGCAATCGAGAGGAAGCTCATGAGGAGTGCGTACTTAGCCGGGCTCACACTGTGGCACATCGGCAGGCAGGGCCGCGCGTAGCGCTGCTTGTCTCTGGTCCCACTTACAGGAATCGACCTGCCGGAATACAGGCAAATATCGTTAGGAATCTACCCCAAATCTTCCCCCAGCCGATCGCGATTGCGGCCCGAAGCCCCTTAGCCGCACCGAATCCCTGGCCCGATGAAAATGCGGTGTCCCCGAGTGCAAAGCGTGCGCAAAGGTCGCTATCCAGTCCTGTTGATTGGGTGCATTCGATTTTCACAAAGTAGTACCGATGTCTGAAAAGCTTTCCTATCGCACCAGAAATAAGGCCGCCAAGATCTACGCATTCGGAATTATCGTTTTCAGTGCCGTCTTTGGCTCACTGACCCTGTTTGCTAGTTTTCTAGCGCATTTGAAGTGACGCGGGAGAGCCTTGTCTGGTCGCGGTAACAGAGCAGCGCGATGATTGAATGTCGAATCCTGCCGCCAGTCGGCGAGCCTTTGGCGCGTGGCATTAGCGCAACTCCTCAGCATCGGGTTGCCATGCAGTGAGGGCTAACGATCCAACATCCCCGCCAACAATCGCGACAGGGCCGCTTCGCGTATTTCCTCACAGTCCCAGATGATCGAAATCAGCCTTTCATGTGTGGTGCGGTGCACGCCTTTCGGCCTTGTCTCTGGTCGCCGACAGGAATCGAAGGTCTTGCCTAAGTGGCTGATTTATATAGCGCGAGCCGAAACCGCTTCAAAAAGATGCCCCCAAAATTGCCCCCAGTGGTCCCGGCTGAAGTCTTCCACGCGGAGGCGGGTTCAATTGATGGTCCGATGAAACAAGTCTTCTTGCTTCGACTGATCAAACACGGCAGTGATGCAAATAACGGTAGGCGTTTCTAAAAATTGCTGTCTGAGCGGTGGGCATCGCTGCCGACGCCTTGCGGTTTTGCGGTGTTCCACCGACTAACCCATTGTGTGCTGGTCTAATTTCCACGGACACCTCGATAGGTGGAATTCACCTGGACGGGGAACATGACCAAGAATCGAAGACGGACGTTCGACGCTGAGTTCAAGCTGCAAGTGGTGCAGATCATTCGCGAGCAGGGCTTG
>JANPNF010000261.1:0-2228 GCA_031427315.1 Burkholderiales bacterium
CGCTGACGATCTGTGAGCGTGCGTCGGCCAACAACTCGAACACGCCAATCAGCATGCCGTTGTAGCGCAGTACGTTCTCCTCGGCGATGCGCTGGCGCAGCGGCACGATCTCGTCGCGGTGATGGCGCGCGATGTCGTAGGCCGAGCGGTAGCCGGTGTAGGCCTCGCGCACCTCTGAACGCGCGTTGATCGCGGTCTCGGCGGCGCGGTGCAGCGTCTGCATGTAGATGGCCTCGGCGCGTGCGACACGCGCACCGCCCCAGTCGAACAGCGGCAGCTCGAAGCCGATCTCCCAACCGCGCTGGGTCGGTGCTTCGTTCGAGCTGTTGCGCGTCACGCCGAGTTCCAGCACGTTGACGAAGCGCGTGGTCCTGGTCAGGCCCAAGTTGCTGGCCGTCTGTTCCGCAGCAAGCTTCGCGCCCTGCACGTCCAGCCGCTGGGCCAGCGCCACCTGTTCGATGTCCGGCAGTTCGAGCGGCGCTGCCGGCAGATCCGGCAGCCGCTCGGGCAGCGTGAACTGGGTCTGCGGGCCCCAGACGCCCAGCAGCCGCACCAGCCGCTCGCGCGTCGACCGCTGCGCCTGCTCGGCCCGGGCGAACTGCAGCACGGCGTTGGCGTAGAACGACTGTTCCCGAGCACGCTGCAGCTTGTTGAAATTGCCGACCTGTTCCATGCGCCGGGCAAGTTCAGCGCTGGCATCGGCCGCTTGCTTGACCTGCCGCATGTAGCGGACCGTCTGCTCCGCCGCAAGCGCCGTGAAGTAAGCCTTGCGCGTGTCGGCGGCCAGCGACAGCACGCTCATCGCCACGCGCGCCTTCACCTGCTCGAAACGGCGCGCTTCCATGCGCCCGATCAGTGGCATGGCCACCAGGCGCGCCAGGTTGAAGTGCAAACCACGCTCGATCTCGCGCTCGTCGCCGCGGCTCGAGCGCCCGAAGCTGAAGCCTGGGTTTGGCAGACGCCCGGCCTGCACCACCTCGGCCTCGGTGATGCCCAGTTCCTGAAAACCCGCCTGCAGCCCGCGGTTGTTGAGCAGCGCGAGCTGAACCGCATCGTCCACCGTCAGTGGCTTGGCCAGCAGCTCCGCCACGCGCTTCGCGATGGTGTCCAAATCGGCGTCGCCGCGCGCCCAGCGCAGGTCCTTCCCGATGCGCTCCTGGGTGGTCCGTTCTACGGCGCCAAAGCCACCGTCCGGGGTGAAGCTTGCACAGCCCCCCAGCACGGCGGCGCTGGTCACCAGTGTCAGCAGGCGGAGACCGCGAACGCGGCGCCCGGAGGTTGAAGCCCTGTGAATGTCATGGTTCATCGTGCGGTACTCAGTGCTTGTGGCCGGATGGGCCAGAGGGCAGAGGCTTGTCCGCTGTGGCGGGGTCGGCCTGCTGCGCCTCGCGGGCGTAGACCCGCCATCCACCGATGCGGGCGACGGTGTCATTCGCCTCACGCCAGGCCACGGGCTTGTCGTCACCGATGCGACGGAACTGCGCGAACGCCGACTCGTAGCGCACCGAGGGCACCTGGGCCTTCGGATCCAGCGGATCCGGTCGTGTGGGGGTGGGGGACTGCGCCAGGGCCTGCGCGGTCAGCAGGGATGTGAACAGCAGGCTCGGCCGTGCGCAAAGGCTGCGCCGGCGCGTTGGGGTTGGGGCCATGGAATCCTCGTGTGAACGTCTGGAGGCGCCCCTGCCGCGGAAGCGGCGGGGACGGAACTGGACCTGGCACGAGGCCGCGCGCCACGACACGCGCGTCAACCCGGGCCAGTTACGCGAGGATGTTTCGAGGGGGGCGGTCAGGGCCGTCGGTGGCAAACGCATCGACGGTGGGCACGACGGCGGAGAACACCGCAGGCGCCGAATCGGTGGCCGGGAGAACGGGCACCGAGGTCAGAAGCGCGCCGAGAGAGCAGCAGGAGGCACAGGCGCTGCATTTCTGCGTCGCCGCCGGGCTGGACTTCGCAGTGTCCGGCGCTTCGTCTGTGATCGTCAAGGCAGCCGCCCCGCTCGAGTCGGACGCGTGCACGGCCGGGGCATCACCGTGGTGCGAGTGCGCGGAAACAGTCGCACTGACTTCCGCTCGAGCAGAACCGCCGCCATGGTGGTTCGGACCGCAGAACGCCATGGTCGCGACAGCGGCCCCTTGTGCAGGATTCGCCAACACCAGCAACCAAATCAACAGCGTTCTGACGAAACAGGCCATAGGTTCAATCTACCGCAAGTCTGCATCGCATGGGG
>JANPNF010000262.1:0-7998 GCA_031427315.1 Burkholderiales bacterium
CGAGCAGATCGAAAGCGCGGCGGCGCAGCAGTATCAGCAGATGCTGCAGCAAGCCGCGGCGCAAAAAGCGCTGGCACCGGCCAACCACCCGCAGGTGATTCGCCTGAATGCGATCGCCCAGCGGCTGATTCCGTTCAGCAATTCGCCCAACCTGCGCAGCACGCCGCGCGCGGCTGATTGGAAATGGGAGGTCAACCTGATCGGCAGCAAGCAGATCAACGCGTTTTGCATGCCGGGCGGCAAGATCGCTTTCTATTACGGCATCCTCGACACGCTGCAGTTGACCGACGACGAGGTGGCGCAGGTGATGGGCCACGAGATCGCCCATGCGCTGCGCGAGCACGCCCGCGAGCGGGTGGGCAAGTCGGCGGCGACGCGCGGCGCGATCGAGATCGGCGCGGCGCTGCTGGGCTTAGGCGGCGGCGGGCGCTACCTGGCCGACATGGGCAGCCAACTGCTGTCGCTGAAATTCGGCCGCGACGATGAGTCCGAGGCCGACAAGATCGGCCTCGATCTGGCGGCGCGCGGTGGCTACGAGCCGCAGGCCGGCGTGCGTCTGTGGCAGAAGATGGCGGTCGCCAACAAGAGCGCGCCGCCGCAGTGGCTGTCGACCCACCCGGCGGGCAAGACCCGCATCAAAGACCTTGAAGCCAACATCCCGGCGGTGCAGGGCCTTTATGCCCGCGCTGACAAGCCGAAGCAGCGCTACGCGGCACCGAAGCCGAGCGCATCAGCCGCTGGCTGAGTCAAGCGCTTACCGCGCTCAAACCGCCAGCACCTTCAGCAGCCAGCGGTTCAGGTCACCAACCTCCTGCGCGCACACCGAGTGCGCCATCGGGTATTCGTGCCAGTCGACCACGCAGCCGAGCGCCTGCAAGGCATCGCGTGACGCAGCCGCCCGTGCCAGCGGGATCACCGTGTCATCGCGGCCGTGCGCCATGAACACCGGCAGCGCCATGCTCGCGGCGCTGCGCTCGGCCGCCGAGGTGTCGGCCAGCGGCAGATAGCCTGACAGCCCGATCAGGCCTGCAAGACGCTCGGTGTGGCGCAGGCCGGTCAACAGCGTCATCGCGCAACCTTGAGAAAAACCGGCCAGCACGATGCGTGGGGCGGCGATGCCGCGCTCGCGTTCCTTGGCGATCAGCGCCTCGATGTCGAGCCGCGAGGCGCGCAGACCGGCCTCGTCTTCGCGACGCACCAGGTCGGCATGCAGCAGGTCGTACCAGGCGCGCATGGCCATGCCGCCGTTGATCGTCACCGGGCGCACCGGCGCATGCGGAAACACAAAGCGCACCGGGCCGATGGCGCCCAGCTGCAGCTCTTCGGCGATCGGCAGGAAGTCGTTGCCATCGGCGCCCAGTCCGTGCAACACGATGATGCTGGCCGTGGGGTTCGGCGCGGTTTCGAATTCGAGGGCGGTAAGGGGCATGGACTGGCGTTCCGGGGTCACGGGGTGAAAAGCTCGCATTCAACCATGCGCGTCATCGGGGGGCCTGTCTCGCTCACAGCGTGAAGTCGTAGTCGATCGTCAGCGGCGCGTGGTCGGAAAAGCGCGGTTCGAGATGAATGTCGGCGCGGCGGGCGCGGGCGGCGATGCCGGGCGTGGCGAGGTGGTAGTCGATGCGCCAGCCGACGTTCTTGGCCCAGGCCTGGCCGCGGTTGCTCCACCAGGTGTAGCGATCCGGGTTCGCATCGAGCGTGCGGAACACATCGACCAGCCCGGCGCCCGCGTCGGCGTCGGCGTCGAGCAGGCGCGTTATCCACGCGCGCTCCTCGGGCAGGAAACCGCTGTTCTTCAGGTTGCCCTTCCAGTTCTTCAGGTCGATTTCCTTGTGGGCGATGTTGATGTCGCCCAGCAGCACGAACTCGCGTTCCGCGCGCAGCCGCGCCAGGTGCGGCGCGATCAGCGCGAGAAAGCGGAACTTGGCCTGCTGCCGCTCCTCGCTGCTGCTGCCGCTGGGAAAGTAACAACTGATCACGCTGAAGCGGGGAAACTCTGCGCGCGTGGGGTCGTCGAAGCAGACTTCGACCCAGCGCCCTTCGTCGTCGAATTCGGCATGGCCGATGCCACAGCGAATCTGGCTGGGGCGCTGCTTCGTATAGACACCGACGCCCGAGTAGCCCTTCTTCTGTGCGTAATGGAAATGCCCGCTCATCCCTGCCACCCGATCGAAGCGCCCCGCCACGGTGTCGGCCTGCGCCTTCACCTCCTGCACCCCCATACAATCGGGCGCCGCAGCCGTTACCCAGTCTTCAAAGCCTTTGTTGGCAGCAGACCGGATGCCATTCAGATTCAACGTGATCAGACGGAGCACAGGATTTCTCAGATGAGCCGAAGCGGCTTCGTTGATTCGGACGCTGACGAACTTGCGCAGGAGTTCGTCAGGTTCTCACTCGATGCCGGGGTGTTGCGGTTCGGAGAGTTCCAAACCAAGGCCGGTCGGCTGTCGCCTTATTTCTTCAATGCTGGCGGGTTCGATGACGGCGCCAAACTCGGCCGCTTTGCGCAATTTTATGCACGACGCCTGCAGCTGGCGCGTGCCTC
Organism: Burkholderiales bacterium; assembly: GCA_031427315.1. GTDB lineage: Bacteria > Pseudomonadota > Gammaproteobacteria > Burkholderiales > Burkholderiaceae_C > PBB1. Next base: position 2,546 of record JANPNF010000262.1, read on the forward strand.
GGGCACGCTGCAATTCGACATGTTGTTCGGCCCTGCCTACAAGGGCATCGTGCTGGCGGCGGTGGTGGCCGTTGAGCTGGCCCGCCTCGGCATCAACCTGCCGTACGCCTACAACCGCAAAGAAGCCAAGGACCACGGCGAAGGCGGTGCGCTGGTCGGCGCACCGGTGCGCGGCCGGGTGCTGATCATCGACGACGTGATCTCGGCCGGCACCTCGGTGCGCGAATCGATTGCGATGATCGAAGCCGCAGGCGGTACACCGAGCGCGGTGGTCATCGCGCTCGATCGGCAGGAAAAAGCCAGCGACGGCAGTGGCGGCGATGCACCCTGGTCGGCGGTGCAGTACGTTCAGCAGCAACTCGGCCTGCCGGTGACAGCGATCGCGACGCTGAGCGATCTGCTTCAGGTGCTGCAATCGACCGACGCACCGGCTCTGGCGGCGCATGCCGAGCGCGTCAGCAGCTACCGTGCGCGTTATGGCGCCTGATCACCGCAGCCTTGCCGTGTGGCGCCGGTATTTGCGCGGCGTCGCCGTGCTGCTGGCGTTGGCAGGTGGCCTCGGTGCGGCATCGGCCGCCGCCATCTATTCCTGTGTCGACAGCACCGGCAAGCGGCTGACCTCGGATCGGCCGATTCCTGAGTGCGCCGCCCGCGAACAACGCGTGCTGAACGCCGATGGTTCGACCAAGCAGCTGTTGCCACCGACGATGACCGCCGACGAGCGAGCCGCCGCCGAAGCGCGGCATCGAGAAAAAGAGGCGCGCCGAGCGGCTGAAGTCGACGCGGTGCGCCGCGATCGCAATCTGCGCACGCGGTATCCGAACGAGGCTGCGCATCAGAAAGCGCGGTTGGCCGCACTCGATGACCTGAAACGCACGCTGCAACTGTCGCAACAGCGCCTGGATGCACTGGGCGCGGAGAAGAAGCCCTTGGTCGAAGAGGCCGAGTTCTACGTTGGGCGCGCGATGCCCACGCGACTTAAGCAGCAGCTCGATGGCATCGACGCCGCCGCCGAGGCGCAGCGTGCGCTGATGCAGAACCAGCAGGCCGAGACGCTGCGCATCAACGCGGGCTTCGATGCCGAGTTGGCGCGCTTGCGCAAGCTCTGGGCCGGCGCCGCGCCGGGATCGTTGGGGCCGACGCAGCCGGTGCCCCGGTCGGCGGCGGCCGAACCGCTGAAGCTCAACCCAGCTTCTGCTTCAGCAGCTCGGTGACCAAGGCCGGGTTGGCCTTGCCCTGGGTTGCCTTCATGGCTTGACCGACCAGGGCGTTGAAGGCCTTCTCTTTGCCGGCGCGGTATTGGTCGACCGATTTCGAATTGGCGGCAAGCACCTCGTCCACTATGGCTTCCAGATCACCGCTGTCATTCGTCTGCCGCAAGCCACTGCGCTCGATGATTTGGTCAATTTGACGCAGGCTGCGCAGCGCATCCAAACCGGCATCCACCTCACCCGGTTGATTGCCGAAAACCCACTCGCCTTCCTTAGGCTCCCACAGGTGGTCGAAGACCTGCCGCGCGGCGTTGTTCGTGATCGTGCTGTCTTGGATGCGCGTGATCAGCGCGGCTAGCGTGGTCGCATCGACAGGGCTCTGCTCGATCGTCTTCTCATCGGCATTGAGCCGGCGCGAAACCTCGCCCATCATCCAGTTCGCCACCAGTTTGGGCGCCTTGCACATCGCCGTTGCGGCTTCAAAGAAGGCTGCGTGTGCTTTGCTTTGCGTGACCGCCAGCGCGTCGTACGCAGGCAGACCATAGTCGCGTTGGAAACGCGCCGCCATCGCCTGCGGCAGCTCGGGCATCTCCGAGCGCACGCGCTCGATCCAGTCGGTGGCAATCACCAGCGGCGGCAGGTCGGGGTCGGGGAAGTAGCGGTAGTCGTGGGCGTCTTCCTTGCTGCGCATGGCGCGCGTCTCACCGCGTCCGCCGTTGGCCGTTGGGTTGAACAGCACGGTGGCCTGCTGCACCGTGCCGCCGTCTTCGATCAGGTCGATCTGCCACTGGATTTCGCAGTCGATGGCCTGCTGCAAGAACTTGAAGCTGTTCAAGTTCTTGATCTCGCGCCGCGTGCCGTAGGGCGCACCGGGTTTGCGCACCGACACATTGGCGTCGCAGCGGAAGCTGCCTTCTTGCATGTTGCCGTCGCAGATGCCCAGCCACACCACCAGCGCGTGGAGTGTCTTCGCGTACTCGGCGGCTTCGGCGCTGGAGCGCATGTCGGGCTCGGAGACGATTTCCAGCAGCGGCGTGCCGGCGCGGTTCAGATCGATCCCGGTCTGGCCGGCGTAGTCCTCGTGCAGCGACTTGCCCGCGTCCTCTTCGAGGTGGGCGCGGGTCAGGTGCACCTTGTGTGCAGTGTCGCCGACGAAAAACTCGATGACACCACCTTGCACCACCGGCGTCTCGTACTGGCTGATCTGGTAGCCCTTGGGCAGATCGGGGTAGAAATAATTCTTGCGCGCAAAGATCGAGTGCGGCGCCACCTTGGCACCGACCGCCAGTCCGAAGCGAATTGCCCGCTCGACCGCGCCGCGGTTCATCACCGGCAGCGTGCCCGGCAGCGCCAGATCGACCGGCGAAGCCTGGGTGTTGGGCGCGGCGCCGAACTGCGTCGACGAGCCGCTGAAGATCTTGCTGGCGGTCGACAGCTGCGCATGGGTCTCCAAGCCAATGACGACCTCGTAGCCACGGATCAGTGCGGTGGCAGCGTTCATGCTGCGGCGTCCTTCGGCGCACGCCGATGCCAGTCGGTCGCCTGCTGAAACGCGTGCGCCGCGTGCAGCAGCGTGCCTTCCTGGAAGTAGTTGCCGATCAGCTGCAGGCCAACCGGCATGCCGGTGCCTTCGCCCGATGCCGCCAAGCCTGCTGGCACGCTCATACCGGGCAGGCCGGCCAGGCTGGCGGGCAGCGTGAAGATGTCGGCAAGGTAGTTGGCGACGGGGTCATCGCTCTTGCCGCCGAGCTTCCAGGCGACCGTCGGCGCGACGGGGCCAGCGAGCATGTCGCAGTCGGCAAAGCAATGCTGGAAGTCGTCGGCAATCATCCGACGCAGCTTCTGCGCTTGCATGTAATAGGCATCGTAGTAGCCGTGGCTCAGCACATAGCTGCCGATCATGATGCGGCGCTTGACCTCGGCGCCAAAGCCCTCGGCGCGGGTCTTTCGGTACATGTCCTGCAGGTCGGTGTAGTGCGCCGCGCGGTGGCCGAACTTCACGCCGTCGAAGCGGTTCAAGTTTGAGCTGGCTTCGGCCGGCGCAATGATGTAGTACACGGGAATCGACAGCTCGGTGCGCGGCAGGCTGACGTCGACCAGCGTGGCGCCGAGCTTCTCGAACTCGGCCAGTGCGGCACGCACCGCACCATCGACCTCCGCCGCCAGAGCGGCGGGGAAGAATTCCGTCGGCAGGCCGATGCGCAAGCCCTTGAGCGGCTGCGCCGCGGTAGCGCCAGCGCGCGGTGTGCGCATCGCGGCGGCGTAGTCCTGCGGCGGGCGTTGCGCGCTGGTGGCGTCGCGCTCGTCGAAGCCGCTCATCGCGCCCAGCAGCAAGGCGCAATCTTCGGCCGAGCGTGCCATCGGGCCGGCCTGGTCGAGGCTGGAGGCGAAGGCGATCATGCCGTAGCGCGAGCACACGCCGTAGGTCGGCTTGATGCCGGTGATACCGCAAAAGCTGGCCGGCTGGCGGATCGAGCCGCCGGTGTCGGTGCCGGTGGCGGCAGGCACCAGGCGCGCCGCCACTGCAGCGGCCGAGCCGCCCGACGAGCCGCCCGGCACGCGGCTTAAATCCCACGGGTTCTTGACCGCGCCGTAGGCCGAGTTCTCGTTGCCCGATCCCATCGCGAACTCGTCGCAGTTGAGCTTGCCGAGTGTGACCATGCCGGCGCCGGGCGCCTGGCCGGGTTCGCCCCCGGGACCACGTCCCGGCTCGCCACCGCCAAGGCGCGACACCACTGTCGCGTCGAACGGGCTGCGGTAGCCGGCCAGCATCTTTGAGGCGGCGGTGGTCGGCAGGTCGCGGGTGACGAAGATGTCTTTGTGCGCCAGCGGCACGCCGAACAACGGCTGCGCGCTATCGGGGCTGCCTTGCGCACGACGCGCATCCGCAGCGCGCGCTTGGGCCAGCGCCGCTTCGGCATCGACGCACAGCCATGCACCCAGGTGCGCATGCGCAGCGATGCGGCCCAGCAGGTGGCCCGTGATCTCGACGCTCGATACCTGTTTGTCAGCCAGCGCGCGCGCCAGATCGGCCACGCCAAGCTCGTGCAGGGCCCCACTCAGGGGCGCACCGTGCGCGCTCATTCAACCACCCGTGGCACAAGGAACAAGCCGTCTTCGACCGCCGGCGCGCTGCGCTGATTGAGCGTGCGCTGGTCGGTTTCGGTGACCACGTCGTCGCGCAGCCGCAGACTGACTTCGCTGACCGCCGACAGCGGCGTGTACAGCGGCTCGACGCCGGTGGTGTCGACCGCGCTCATCTGCTCGACGATGGAGAAGAAGGCGTTCAGCTGGGTCAGCATGGCGGCCTGTTCAGCGGGCTGCAATGCCAGGCGCGCGAGGTGCGCGATGCGGCCGACGTCGTCCGGGGTCAAAGGCATGGGAAATTCGGTTCGGTGAGGGGTTGCGGCGGGCGGTGAACCCGACTCCATCGGGTATTATCCGCGCTGGTCATCAACCCATCGAGAGCGCATCCCATGCCGTCTTCAGCCGGCGCGTCGCCTGATCGATACGAAGGTTGCAGACCGTCGCTGTTGCGGGTCTGGAAGTTTGCACTTCGCGCTTGCGGCGACACTCGTTTCGTCCCTTTTCCTTCCCCCTCATTCCACGGAATCGTCGGGTTCGAGCGAGGCGCTCCTTCGCTGTGGGCGCCGACGCTGAACACCGCCTACACACTATGTTCGGATCCTTTCGTCGCTACTTCTCGACGGACCTGGCCATCGACCTGGGCACCGCCAACACGCTGATCTATGTGCGCGGCAAGGGCATCGTGCTCGACGAGCCGTCGGTTGTGGCCATCCGCCACGAAGGCGGGCCCAACGGCAAGAAGACCATCCAGGCCGTGGGCCGCGAGGCGAAGGCGATGTTGGGCAAGGTGCCCGGCAACATCGAAGCCATCCGCCCGATGAAGGACGGTGTGATCGCCGATTTCACCGTCACCGAGCAGATGCTCAAGCAGTTCATCAAGATGGTCCACCCGCGCTCTGTGCTGCGACCCAGTCCGCGCATCATCATCTGCGTGCCCTGTGGCTCGACCCAGGTCGAGCGCCGCGCGATCCGCGAGTCGGCGTTGAACGCCGGCGCCAGCCAGGTTTACCTGATCGAAGAACCGATGGCCGCAGCGATCGGCGCCGGCCTGCCGGTGTCGGAAGCCTCGGGCTCGATGGTGGTCGACATCGGCGGCGGCACCACCGAGGTCGGCGTCATCAGCCTGGGCGGCATGGTCTACAAGGGCAGCATCCG
>JANPNF010000263.1:0-45512 GCA_031427315.1 Burkholderiales bacterium
GCCGTAGCTCATCAGCACATAGTTGCCGACCCACACCTCGATGGGCAGATGGGTCAGCGGGTGCTGCACCGTCAGGCCGGTGCGCACGCCCTTTTTTTCCTGCGTGGCGAGCTCGGCCTCGGTGGTGCCGCCGGCCTGGCATTCGGCGATGAACGCCGCCACTGCGGGGCTGCCTGCGGCGGCGTGCTGCGCCAGCGGGTGCTCGAGTGCGACCGCACAAAACGTCACGCCCATGAGGGTGTCGGCGCGGGTGGTGAACACATACAACCGGCCGCCCTGGATGGGTTGGCCGTCGGCCCCGCGAATGTCGTGCGGGAAGGCAAAGCGCACGCCCTCGCTCTTGCCGATCCAGTTTTCCTGCATCAGCCGCACGCGCTCGGGCCAGCCCGGCAGCTGGTGTTGCACCTGGTCGAGCAATTCGTCGGCGTACTTCGTGATGTTCAGGTAGTAGCCCGGGATCTCACGCTTCTCGACCGTGGCACCGCTGCGCCAGCCCTTGCCGTCGATCACCTGTTCATTGGCGAGCACGGTCTGATCGACCGGGTCCCAGTTAACGACCTGCGTGCGCCGCTCGGCGATGCCGGCGCCGAGCATCTTCAGGAACAGCCACTGGTTCCAGCGGTAGTACTCGGGCCGGCAGGTGGTGACCTCGCGGCTCCAGTCGATGGCCAGGCCCATCGCCTGCATCTGGCCCTTCATGTGGGCGATGTTGTCGTAGGTCCACTTGGCAGGCGGCACCTTGTTTTTCATCGCCGCGTTTTCTGCGGGCAGGCCGAAGGCGTCCCAGCCCATCGGCATCAACACGTTGTAGCCCTTCATCCGCAGCTGCCGGGTCAACATGTCGTTGATGGTGTAGTTGCGCACATGGCCCATGTGCAGCTTGCCGCTCGGGTACGGCAGCATCGAGCAGGCGTAGAACTTGGGCTTGGGCTGTCCCCGGCTGTCCAGAGCCCCTTCGGTCACGCGGTAGGCATCGTGTGCGTTCCAGGTGGACTTGGCGGCACGTTCGATCTCGCTGGGGTTGAAGTCAGGGCGCATAGTTGCATTCAGGTAATCAAAGATTATCTCGGATGCGTTCGCCAAGGGGTTCTTCGCGACGTGCCCGCGTTATGAGCTCAACCCTCGTGCTGCGCTGAGAGACAAAGCGTTGGCAAAGCGAACGCTGTGCGGCGCAACGACATGTGCAGGCAACCCCGCAGTTCGGGGAAACGTTACCGAGAATGCGCGTGATAACGTAACAATTCGTATCCGGATTTCCATCACTCACTTGGTTTCAAACGCTTAAGGCCCTACGCAAACCACAAAGCTCTGTTCGCAAACCGCTCCTATCCGTGCTCTTGCCGGCGCATTCATCGGTGCGGCCGTGCTGGCCGCGTGTGGGGGCGGCGGGGGCTCCTCGGGCACGGCATCGGGCGGCGGAAGCGCCAGCACCACCGTGTCGGGCTCGGTGGTGAAGGGGCCGGTCAACGGCGCGCAGGTTTGTGCTTACGCCGTGGCCGGCAGTGCTCGTGGCGCGGCCGTCGGCAGCTGCACCACGACGAATGCCAACGGCGCTTACAGTTTCAGCGTGCCGGTCGGCACAGGGGCACTGTGGGTCGAGGCCACCGACGGCACCTACACCGATGAAGCCACATCGACCACGGTGACGCTGCCTCTCGGTTCGCCACTGGTGAGTCTCATCAGCGCCAATGGCGCCACGGTGACGAGCATGCTGACCCCGCTGACGACGCTGGCGCTGAATGCGGCCCGTGCCACCGTCGGCAGCAGCGGAACGCTCGACGCTGCGGCGTTTGCAGCTGCAGCCACGCAGTTGCTCAGCACCTTCAACCTGCCCCCTAACTGAACATCGCGACCACGCCGCCAGTGTTCGGCAGCAGCCTCAACCCCTACGGCACCGCACTCACCGCCATCTCGCAGATGGTGGCCAATGGCAGCACGTTGGCAAGCATCCTCGCGACCACGTCGCCGTCCACGCCGGCGGCGGCGTACGCCACGGCGGCAGCCGGTGGCAGTGGTGGCGGTGGCGGCATTAACGTTGGCTCACCCACCGCCAGCGGCACGTTAACGGCCACAGGCGTCACCGCAGCCGGTGCAGCCACTCGCCTCACACCGTCGGCCGCCGGTTTCGAGGTGTCGCTGGAGGACGGCGTCACCGCTTACCAGTTCTCCCAGGCGCCGCCGGGCTCGGCCAGTCAGGTGCTCGTGAAGGTGAGTGTGACAGTCACTGGCGCCATGACAGTCGCCTACAGCGATGTGGCCTCCCGCACCTTCACCTTCTGCAGCAGCAACTGCGGCGTCACCATCACCACCGCCAGCGGCACCACGCACCCGGTGACGGTGGCGTTCGCCAACACGCCGCTGAGCGACCTCCGCGGCCTTAGCCTCGGCCTCAGCCTCAATGGCACCTTGGTCGGCGACGCGCCCGGTGCCGCCTGGACCTTTGCCGATCTGCCCGGCGCCAGCAGCGGCAGCCTCACGGTGGGCGGCGCGAGCGTGCGGGTGTTAGCCGCCCAAGACAGCGTCTTCGATGCCGGTGGTGGCAACACGACTCGCTCGATCTCGGTTCAACTGTCCGACGGCTCGCTGCTGGCACTGAACAAGATGGGCAACTCGCCGTTCACCGCCAGGCGCGTGGTGCCGCCCAGCACCTTCAACAACTGCAATTCGAGTTGCGGCATCACCGTCGCTGATGGTGTCGGCACCCGCATCACCCTTGTCAACACTGCGCTTGTCACCGGACCGGTGCTGAACGGCACCATCGATTTCGCCCGCACCAGTGGCAGCCTCAGCACCAACGACGCCATCGGCGCCATCACACCGGTGACGAGCAACATCACGTCGGTCAACGCGGTGCGCACGCTCACCTTCAGTGTGCTTGGCACTGCCGCCCAGGGGGGCTTGAGCCTCGCGACGCTGGATGTGGTCGGCGGCCGCGTGACACGGGCGCAGGCCACGGTCGGCATTGGGGCTCAGGTGCTGAGCTGCTTCGACAACGGCAGCGTTATCGGCATTCCTGCGTGCAGCGGCATCACGGTGGCCTCCGACGGGCGTACCGTGACTTTCACCAACGCCGTGCTGCGCGGTGGCGCCGTGGGCGCAGCGGCACGCAACGTCACCCTTAACGGCACGCTGGTAGTCAAGGGGCCTTGAGCATCAGGCTGGTGATGCGGCGTGTGGATGAGGCCCGCAAGGCAAATGCTTTGCGACCGCAACCGACCGGCAATCACCTTTCTTTTGTGGGTTGCCGGCTTCGACTTGACGCCGCAACCCCACCTGTGCCCCAATCCGCGTGCTTGTCGGGGCGCCCGCGATGAAGGTCGGGCTGAGACCACACTTGTGTGGAACCCGCTGAACCTGATCGGGGTCGTGCTCGCGTAGGAATCAAGTGCAGCGGCCATTGCGGCGGGGCTCCAACTCCAACCCGGTGCCAGGCAAGCGCACAACGACACGCCACCTGGAGCTGACATGGTCAAGCAAGCACAACACGTCGACACCGCCGCACTGTCGCAGCGCATCACCCGCGCGCCGTTCCCCGGCTCGCACAAGGTCTACCTCGAAGGCGCGCGGCCCGACATCCGCGTGCCGTTCCGCGAGATCACCCTCAGCGACACCTTGGTGGACGACGGTGCCGGTGGTGCGCGGCATGAGCCCAACCCGCCCTTGCGCGTCTACGACGCCTCGGGCCCGTACACCGACCCACAAGCTGCAATCGACATCACCCGCGGTCTGCCGTCGCTGCGTGCGGCGTGGATCGCCGACCGCGCCGACACCGTCGCGCTGCCCGGCATCAGCAGTGCCTACGGCCGCGAGCGCCTGCACGACCCGGCGCTGACCGCGCTGCGCATGGCGCACGCGCCGACCCCGCGCGTGGCCAAACCCGGCGCCAACGTGTCGCAGATGCATTACGCGCGGCGCGGCATCGTCACGCCCGAGATGCACTACATCGCGGTGCGCGAAAACCTCGTCAAGGCACAGCTGCGCGAGCGGCTGGCGACCGAGCGGGTACCCAAGCGTGGTCATTCGTTCGGTGCGAACCTGCAAGACATCACGCCCGAGTTCGTGCGCGACGAGGTGGCGCGCGGCCGCGCCGTGATCCCGAACAACATCAACCACCCCGAGAGCGAACCGATGATCATCGGCCGCAATTTCCTCATCAAGGTCAACGCCAACATCGGCAACTCGGCGGTCACGTCGAGCATCGAGGAAGAGGTCGACAAGCTGGTCTGGTCGATCCGCTGGGGTGCCGACACGGTGATGGATTTGTCGACCGGCGAAAACATCCACGAGACGCGCGAATGGATCCTGCGCAACTCGCCGGTGCCGATCGGCACGGTGCCGATCTACCAGGCCTTGGAAAAAGTCAACGGCAAAGCCGAGGACCTGACTTGGGAGCTGTTCCGCGACACGCTGATCGAGCAGGCCGAGCAGGGCGTCGACTACTTCACCATCCATGCCGGCGTGCGGCTGGCCTACATCCCGCTGACCGCCGAGCGACTGACCGGCATCGTCTCGCGGGGTGGTTCGATCATGGCCAAGTGGTGCCTGTCGCACCACCGCGAGAGCTTCTTGTACGAGCACTTCGACGACATCTGCCAGATCATGAAGGCCTACGACGTGTGCTTCTCGCTCGGCGACGGCCTGCGCCCCGGCTCGATCGCCGACGCGAACGACGAAGCGCAGTTTGCCGAGCTGCACACGCTCGGCGAGCTGACGCAGATCGCCTGGAAGCACGATGTGCAGGTGATGATCGAAGGCCCGGGCCACGTGCCGTTGCAGCTGATCAAGGAGAACGTCGACAAGCAGCTCGAAGCCTGCTACGAGGCACCGTTTTACACACTCGGCCCGTTGATCACCGACATTTCGCCCGGCTACGACCACATCTCGTCAGCCATGGGCGCGGCCAACATCGGCTGGTACGGCACCGCGATGCTTTGCTACGTCACTCCCAAAGAACACCTGGGGCTGCCGAACCGCGACGACGTGAAGCAGGGCCTGATCGCTTACAAGATCGCCGCCCACGCGGGCGACCTGGCGAAGGGCTTTGCCGGCGCGCAAATGTGGGACAACGCGGTGTCGAAGGCGCGCTTCGAATTCCGCTGGGAGGATCAGTTCAAGCTGGCCATCGACCCCGACACCGCGATGGCGTACCACGATGAAACGCTGCCGAAGGAAAACGCCAAGGTCGCGCACTTCTGCTCGATGTGCGGGCCGAAGTTCTGCTCGATGAAGATCTCGCAGGAGGTGCGCGATTTCGCGCGGCTGCAGAAGGCCGAGGCACCCGCCTCAGCCACTGCGTCGGTGATTCCCATTCATGCTGCGCTGGAAGAAAAGGCGCAGCAGTTTCGCGAAGGGGGCGGTCAGATTTACGTCTGACCGCCCGAACCTGACGCGCCCCGAAGCCGTCAGGCGGCGATCTGCGTAGCCTGCGCTGCGGTGGCGGCATCCAGGCACTTGTTGCATTTGCCGAGGCCACGCAAGCGCGGGTCGGCGCGGCCTTCACCGGTCTTGAAGTTGGCTTGGCAGCGGCGGCAAACGTACATCTTGGAGCTCGACATCATCGGCTTGATGCCGGGCTCCGACGACGGGCGAGCCGCCGAATACTCGGCCTGGGTCTGCCGCAGCTTGATGCTTTCGGCGCTGGCGGCGACCGGAGCTGGCGTGGGCGTGGGTGGGGAATTGGCAGTGGTTTTGCTTCGTTGTGTGGCCATGGCGCGGGAGTGAACCTCTCAGGTTGAGCCGGCACGTCGGGATGGGAACATGCCAACGAAAACTTCGATTGTCCCTGCTGTGAACAATTCCCGCCGAGTCGGGGTGATCTTCGAGATGTGAGCAGGAGTTACGGGCGCAGGCGTAGGGCGCCGTCAGACGCCCCAAAGGGTCGGTCCACACACTGGGTGCATGGAGCAATCATTGATGGTGACGCCTATAAACGCGCTGCGTCTGGTGTGAGTCAACGCGCGCCTGCAGAGGTTGGTGCGACTTGTCAGGGCCGCCGCGCATCGACCGGCAGTGCCACGCCGCTGGCTTCCAGCGCCTGGGCCACTGCGCCGCGGCTCACCGGCTTGTGCAGGAAGGCATCGCAGCCCGCCAGTTCAGCGCGCACGCGTTCGAGCGGGCGGGCCGAACCGGTGACGACGATCAGCACGCACACGGTGTCGTTGGCGTGGGTGGGTGGCGCTTTGACGCGGGCACACAGGTCCTGACTGGCCGGCGCGGCGGAGCCGTCGAAAATGATGCTCAGGAAGGCCACCGCGTAGCGCTTGGCGGCCAGCATGCGCACCGCCTGCATCGTGCTTTGCACCGGGTGCGTGCGAAAACCGAACGCTTCAAGCAACGCGCACAGCTGCTCGCGAGCAGCGTCGTCGCCCTCCAGCACCAGCACATCAGCGGGTGCTGGTGCTGCGTCCGGCTGCCCCTTGTTGGCCTGCAGGCTGCGCCGCACCTGCGCGCGCCGCAGGGCCTTGGTGGCGGCCTTGGCGACCGGTGACAGGTTCCGGGGCGCCGCGGCCGGTGCCGCGCCGAGGCGTGCTGCAGGTGCGGCTGGCTGGTGCTCAGGCGGCACGTAGAGCGGCGACGCCTGTGGGTCCGCCAGGATCACGCCTGGTGGCAGCGGGTTGGCCGGTGCCACATCGTCATCGCTGGGCGGCGGCGCCTCGAACTCGCGCAGCGTCAGCGGTGTGTCGGGCTCAGGAGTTTCGGCAGGGAGGGTCGGCTCCGTGCGGCCATCGAGCGCGCCGGTGCGCGAATTGAACCAGCGCTGCAGTTCAGGGGCGTCCAGGTGCACCGACGGCGTGGTGTCGGCATCGAGCTCCATCTCGGTCAGGTCGACGAAGGCCTCGGAGTCGTCCTCAGCGCCCGGCTGCACTGCGCCGTGCAGCGCGGCTCCGCACGTGGTGCACACGCGGGCATCGGGCAGATTCAACCGAACACAGGCTGGACACACGTTGAACGGGGTCATACCCCATTCTGGCCGAGCTGTTGCTCACCGCAATCCCCTTTTGATGAGCCGTGCCGCGCTACCCGATCAGGCTCGCGCTGATCTGCTCAGGATGGGTGACATGCCACGGGATCAATCGGGCCGGTACGGCGTGCGCGCCGTAGCCCCAGCTGACCAGCGCCGCGGGGCAGCCGGCGGCCAACGCGGCCAGGATGTCGGGCGGTGCATCGCCCACCATCAGCAGCTTCGTTGGCACGACGCCCAGGTGCGCGGCCGTGGTCTGCAGCATCAGCGGCGAGGGCTTGCGCTGCGCAGGGGTATCAGCGCCTTGCACATGCGCGAGCCAGGGCAGCAGGCCTGCCGCCTCGACGACCGCGCGCGCCAGGCGCGTCGGCTTGTTGGTGACCACCGCCAGCGGGTAGCGGTGCGCGCTCAGCTGGCGCAGCAGTTCGGCGATGCCGGGGTACACCTGGCCATGCGCCAGCGGCGCGGCCAGCGTCGCCGCGTCGAAGGTGGCGCGCAGGGTTTGGCACAGCGCCATGTCGTCCGGCGAGATGCCTTGCGCTGTCAGCGCGCGGGCGATCAGCGCGTCCGGCCCGTCGCCGATCCAGCTGCGCACCGTCGCCAGATCGAAACGCTGGAGCCCTGCGGCCGCCAGCGCGGTGTTGACCGCATGGCCGATGTCGGGCGCGCTGTCGATCAGCGTGCCGTCGAGATCGAAGGCGACCGCGTGGATGAAACGGTGGTCGGCCACTCGCGCTGTGCCGGCGTCAGCCGCGCCGCGCCTGTGCCCCGGCGAGCGCATTCGCTCGGATCGCGGCAATCGATTCGGCATAACGCCCGCCGCCAAACACCGCCGAGCCGGCGACCAGCGTGTCGGCACCGGCGTTGCCGACGCGCTGGGCGTTGTCGGCCTTGACGCCGCCATCGACCTCCAGCCAGATGTCACGCCCGGTCGCGTCGATGCGCTTGCGCACCGCGTCGATCTTCGGCAGCACCTGCTCGATGAAGCTCTGGCCGCCGAAGCCGGGGTTGACCGACATCAGCAGCACCAAATCGAGTTGATCGAGCACGTGGTCGAGGCAGTTCAGCGGCGTGGCCGGGTTGAGCACCAGCCCGGCCTTCAGGCCGAAGGAATGAATCAGCTGGATCGTGCGGTCGACGTGCTCGCTGGCCTCGGGGTGAAACGAGATGATGGCCGCGCCGGCCTGCGCGAACATCGGGATCAACGCATCGACCGGCTTGACCATCAGGTGCACATCGATCGGCACCGGCTGGCCGCCGTTTACCGCGTAGGGCTTGATCGCCTGGCAGACCACGGGCCCCACCGTCAGGTTGGGCACGTAGTGGTTGTCCATCACGTCGAAATGAATCACATCGGCACCGGCGGCGATCACCGCGGTGACCTCTTCGCCAAGACGGGCGAAGTCGGCAGACAGCAGGCTGGGCGCGATGCGCAGGGTCGGGCTGGGCATGGGGGCTCTTTTCCAAAGGCGTGCAAAGCGGACTGAGGCGGCCGCGTCGTGCACCGGAGATGCCGACGGGTTCAGGCCTCGATTTTCTCGCCGTTCGTGCCACGCCGTGTCGGCTTTTGCGTCAAGCCAGCGCCGCCGCGTCAATGCGGCAGGGCGCGGCAGGCTTTGACCAGGTCCAGCGCGGGCTCGTAGACGTTGGTCTGCACATCGAGCAGCCCCAGCATCGTGTGGAACAGGTTGTCGTGCGTGGCGCGCTGGGTGGCGCGGGTGCGCAGGCAGGCAAGGTCGATCTGGCGGCTGTCGGCGAACGACGGCGACAGCCACATCACCATCGGCACCTGCGTTTGCTGGAGCGGCGCGATGGCGTACGGCAGGCCATGCAAGAACAAGTTGTTCTCGCCGAGGGACTCGCCGTGGTCGGACACGTAGAGCAAGGCGATGTCGTAGCGCGCGCTTTGCGATTGCAGGAAGCGGATGGCGTTGACCAGCACGTGGTCGGTGTAGCTGATCGAGTTGTCGTAGGCGTTGACGACCGCCTCCGTCGTGCACTTGCGCAGCTCGGCGGTCTCGCAGCTGGGTTTGAAACGCTGGAATTTCTCGGGCGCACGCCGGTGGTAGGCCGGACCATGGCTGCCCATCTGGTGCAGCACGATCAGGTGGTTGACTTTGTCCGGGCCCTGGTCTTTGACCTTGCCACCACCAAGTTGCGCCTCCAGGTCCTTCAGCAAAATTTCGTCCATGCATTCGGCGCCGTCGCACAGCGCGGGGTCGGCTGTGTCGATCATTTTCTGGGCCGGCAGACCGGCGCACACACCCTTGCAGCCCGACTGGTTGTCGCGCCACTGCACGGCGATGCCGGCGCGGTGCACCACATGCAGCAACGACTCCTCACCGCGGATGCGGTCCTCGTCGTAATCGCGGCGGCCGATGCGCGAGAACATGCAGGGCAACGAGGTTTCGGTGTTGGTGCCGCAGCTGCCCACATCGGTGAAGTTGATGACATTGAGTGCCGCCAGTTCCGGCGTGGTTTGCCGCGCATAGCCGTTGAGCCCCCAGTTCATCGCGCGTGCGGTTTCGCCGACGACCAGCACGAACAACAACGGCTTGCTGCGCCCGGCCCAGGCGGGGCCGGCCACTGCGTCCACGCCGACGGGCACCAGTGGCTTGGTCGCTGTGACCGCATCGGCCGTGGCCACCCGCGCCAGCGAATACACATAGTTGCCCGGCGTGATCAGGTAGCGCATCGACTTGTTCGAGCGCATCAGCGACGACAGGTCTTGCGACACCGCCATGAAGGCACCGATGCCGACGCCCAGCGCCAGCGCCATCGCCCCCAGTCGCCAGGCCATCGCGCTGCGCCAGCGTCGCTCGCGCAGCGGCGTGCGCCAGACCAGCCAGATCGGCAACGCGGCCTGCCAGGCGAAGTGGGGCAGCATGTCCCACGCCAGCAGATCGCGTGCCTCGCCGACGTCGGTGGACACCAGGTTGCGCAGCATCGTCGGGTCGAGGAACACCGAGTACTTGCCCATGAAGTAGGTGGCGAAAGCGGTGCACACCAGCAGCAGCGTCAGTAGCGGCTTGGTCGTGCGCCGGGTGGCGACGACGCACAGCGCGACGAAATGCAGCACCACCAGCAGCACGAACACGCCCGCGACGAAGCGCCAGGTGCCCGAGTCGCTGGCCGATAGATCCGCCAGCGCGCTGGTCCAGAACGAGCGGTTGCAGACCGCGATGAAATACACGCAGACGAACAGCACCAGGGCCTCGGTCGACAGCATCCAGGTCTTGCGCGCGCCTTGCGGCGTGCTGGTTGATGAACGCATGATCGTGACCAAGGGAACGTGGGAGGGAAAAGGCGAGCCTGTCAACAACCGGCGCGCCAATCCAGCGCTGGCGGGCATTGACCCGGACGCAAAAAAAGCGATGGTGGCGGCCGGGCCTTAATTCTGGATGAATGCCCGGCGCGCGGTGGCGTCAGTTGGCGAAGGCGGCAATTCCCGTCATTGCCCGGCCCAGGATCAGCGCGTGGATGTCGTGCGTGCCTTCGTAGGTGTTGACCACTTCGAGGTTCACCATATGCCTTGCGATGCCGTACTCGTCGCTGATGCCGTTGCCGCCCAGCATGTCGCGCGCCATGCGGGCGATGTCGAGCGACTTGCCGCAGGAGTTGCGCTTGAGCATCGAGGTGATCTCGGGTGCGGCCGTGCCCTCGTCCTTCATTCGGCCCAATCGCAAGCAGGCTTGCAGGCCGAGCGCGATCTCGGTCTGCATGTCGGCGAGCTTTTTCTGGACCAGCTGGTTGGCCGCCAGCGGCCGGCCGAACTGATGCCGATCCAGCACGTACTGGCGCGCACGCAGCCAGCAGTCTTCGGCCGCACCGAGCGCGCCCCAGGCAATGCCGTAGCGCGCGCTGTTGAGGCAAGTGAACGGGCCCTTCAGCCCGCGGATGTCGGGGAAGGCGTTTTCCTCGGGGCAGAACACCCCGTCCATCACGATCTGCCCGGTGACGCTGGCGCGCAGCCCGACCTTGCCGTGCAGCACAGGGGCGCTGAGGCCCGCAGCGCCTTTGTCGAGGACGAAGCCGCGGATCTCACCGGCGTCGTCTTTCGCCCAGACCACGAACACATCGGCGATCGGGCTGTTGGTGATCCAGGTCTTGCATCCGCTGAGTCGATAGCCGCCGGGCACCGCGCGCGCCCGCGTCAGCATGCTGACGGGATCTGAGCCGTGGTCGGGCTCGGTCAGGCCGAAGCAACCGATGGCCTCGCCGGTGGCCAGCGTGGGCAGCAAGCGTTGCTTCTGCGCTTCGGTGCCGAAGGTGTAAATCGGCAGCATCACCAGCGAGCTCTGCACGCTCATCATCGAGCGGTAGCCGGAATCAACACGCTCGACCTCGCGCGCCACCAGGCCGTAGCAGACGTGGTTCATGCCCGCGCCGCCGTACTCGGGCGGGATCACGATCCCCAGCAGGCCGAGCGCGCCCATCTCGCGGAAGATGGCCACGTCGGTCGTCTCGTGACGGAAGGCGCTCTGCACGCGCGGGGCCAGCCGTTGCTGGCAGTAGACGGCGGCCGCCTCGCGCACCGCGCGCTCGTCGTCGGCCAGCTGTGCGTCGAGCTGCAACGGGTCGTCCCACTGGAATCGGGCGTTGGTCATGCAAAAACTCTGGGAAAGCGCTGCGGACGGCGCCTGATGATGCCCTTGAAACCCGCATACCGTTCTGCGCAACAGGTTGAGTCCGGCGGGTGGGGAATTAGCGGGAAAATACGTGTTTTGTCGATCCGGCCCCACCCATGAGTGCATTCAACGAAGAGCGCGTGCTGAGCGTCCACCACTGGACCGACCGCCTGTTCAGCTTCACCACCACCCGCGACCCGAGCCTGCGTTTTTCCAACGGCCATTTCACGATGATCGGCCTGCGTGTCGACGGCAAGCCCTTGCTGCGCGCCTACAGCATCGTCAGCCCGAACCATGACGACACGCTCGAATTCCTCAGCATCAAGGTGCCCGACGGCCCGCTGACTTCGCGGCTGCAGCACATCCAGGTGGGCGACACGGTCATCGTCGGCAAGAAGCCCACCGGCACGCTGCTGATCGACTACCTGCTGCCCGGCAAGCGGTTGTATTTGATCGGCACCGGCACTGGCGTGGCGCCTTTTCTCAGCATCATTCGCGACCCCGACACCTACGAGCGCTTCGAGAAGGTCGTGCTGATCCACGGCGTGCGCGAGGTCAAGGAGCTGGCGTACCACAGCTACTTGAACGACGACCTGCCGGTACACGAATTCCTGGGCGAGATGGTGTCCAGCCAGCTGCTGTACTACCCGACGGTGACGCGTGAGCCCTTCGTCAACCAGGGCCGCATCACCACGCTGATCGAGACCGGCAAGCTGACCGCTGACCTCGGCCTGCCCGCGCTCGACCCCGAACACGACCGCATCATGCTGTGCGGCAGCCCCGAAATGCTGCGCGACCTGAAGGCCATGTTGGAAGCGCGTCGGTTCAAGGAAGGCAACACCTCCAAGCCGGGCGATTACGTGATCGAGCGGGCTTTCGTGGAGCAGTGACCGCCGCGTGAAGGGCGCGTCACCACGGCAGCACCTCACCGTGGTGGTTGAAAAAACCGCCGTTGTCTTTGGTGCTCAACCCGTCGATCACCGCCAGCAACCGTACCGCGGCGGCCTCCGGCGTCTGCACCTCCAGCCCGGACTTGGCGAACCGGGCTGACAGGCCTGTGTCGACCGTGCCGGGGTGCAGCGCGACGCAAATCGCCTGCGGCTTCTGGCGAGCCAGCTCAATCGCTGCGGTGTGTACCAGCTGGTTCAGCGCGGCTTTCGACGCGCGGTAGCTGTACCAGCCGCCCAGCCTGTTGTCGCCGATGCTGCCGACCTTGGCCGACAGCGTGGCGAACACCGCCTTGCCTGATCGCGGCAGCAACGGCAGGAAGTGCTTCATCAGCAGCGCCGGGCCGATCGCGTTGATGGCAAAGGCGTGCGCCATGTGGGCCGCGTCGAGGTCGCGCCACGATTTCTCCGGCTCGAAACCACTGCCGTGCAGGAAACCGGTGGCGTCGATCAGCAGGCGCAGCGGAGGGCCTGTGCGCACCAGTTCACCGACGTGTGCGGCGGCGGCAGCGACGCGGGATTCGTCAGTGAGCTCGATGTCGAGATCGATGCCGGGGACAGCGGTTGTCGTCGGCTCGGTGCGTCGTCCTCCGGCCAGCACCCGGCTGAATCGGGGATCGCTGCGCAGCCGTTGGCACAGCGCGGCACCTAAGCCACCCCGCGCACCGACCACGAGCGCCAAGCCGCCAGGAAAATCGATTCCACCGGGGACCCCGGCTGCAGCAGGGTCCGGCGGCACGGCCTGGTGCGTCAGGTCGATGCCGGGTCCAGCGAGGCGGTGGAGGCCGCCGATGCCGAGGCCGCTGCTGCCAGGGCCAGGCAGGGGTTGCATTTGCCCAGCCCGGCCATGCGCACATCGGGCCTGCCGTCACCGGTTTTGAAGTTGGCCTGACAGCGTCGGCAGACATACATCTTCGAGCTGGACATCATCGTCTTGGCACCGGGTGCTGTCGGCGGGCGCGCAGCGGAGTATTCAGCCTGCGTCTGCCGCAGTTTCTGGGCAGCGTCTGTGGATTTGACGGTCTTGGCGTTGCGTGTGGTCATGGCAAACAGAGGAGTCGTGTTGCCCGCGCCGGACGATAAGGCCATCTGCGGAATGAGAATTGTCCATGCAATCAGCATGCCGTGTCCCTCCCCGTCAAGGGGGAAGTCAGACCACCCCAGCCGCGCTGCGCAGCCAACAGCGAGGCGCCACGATGGCCGCTCCGCGTGATCGACGTGTGCCAGTCCTTCGACCCGTGCCGTCACGCCAGCAGCGCGCGCCTGCGCCACGGCGCGTTCGACTCGCTCAGCCTCAGCGCCGCTGGAGACAATGACGCGGGCCCGGCAGCCGCGCGGGTTTGGCGGGTCGTCACCCCGGCCAGCTGTCGCTCGTTGAGCCCGCCGGGCATCACGACGTCGGTGAACAGCAGGTCGAAGACACTGCGTCCGCGCAGGATGGCGAGTGCCGCCACGCCGGTGCCGGCCACCGTGACGCAGAAGTCGTGTTCGGAGCGCACTGCGGTCGGCGGCGCCTCGGGCTGCCCCTCGGCGCGCGGCTGGTACAGCCTGGCTACGCCACGCCGGCCTGGCTGTACCTGCCGCGCGCAGTGTCAGGTGCCCGGCCCGTTCACCAGGCTCAGCTCCAGCTGCGGCGAGTGTTTGGGGCGCAGTCGAGGATGGTGCGCAACGCATCGGACCTGCGCGCCACCGGCTTCGCGTTGTCGGCGGGCGCGTCGATCGCCCAGCCGCCGAGGCCGGCCATGCGGCCCGCCAGCCCGATCAGCTGGTGGCGTTGTTGCAGCCGCAGCTGCGCCGTCTTCTCGGTGTTGATGTCGATCATCACCGCACCAGCTGGGCCTCGCCTGGCGCTGTCGCCGCCTGCATCAGCGAGACCGTGGCGCGCGCCCAAATGGCCAGTCCGTTCGGCCGCAGGTAGCGTTTGTCGAAACTGACACTGTCGACTTCGCCGGCCAGCAGACGAAGCAATTGCTGGCCGCATGGTGCGATGTCATCGGGGTGGGTGAACGCCAGGAAATCGGTGCCCCGCAACTCGTCTGCGCTGCGGCCGGCCAGCGCGCAGGACACCGGGTGGTCGGTTTCGGTCCAGGCCACACCGTGCACCGATTTGAACCACTGGCGGCGGCTGTCGACCAAGTTGATCGGCGATGGGCGCTTCGCAGGGGTGCGCCTGCAGAAGGGTCAGGCGGGGCTTCGTGTGGGAAAAGAAATGCCCGGCTGCCTCTCACTGTGGGGCGTGCCAGGCGCCAGACGCCGGCGCCCCATTGCAGTGCGGGCCTGTCCACTTTGGTGGGCGCCCCTCTACTTGGGCCCGAGACACGGCCGGTACCGGCGCCTTCCGTCCCGTGTGTTGTTGCCATGCTAAAGACGTCTGGCATCGATTTTGCTTAATACATGGTGCGAGAGTGGCATCTGCATTAGCAGCGCCGCTTGATCTGCAAGACAGCTAGGGTTCCGTGCCCGGCCCTGTGCCGGGTGGACTGGTCCGAGAGCGGTCGGCCGCAATGCATCGCGGTTCCACGGAGGGACAAAAGCCCGGGAGGAAGTTGTCGTCAGCGGACGGCGGCTGCCCCTCTCGCTTTGTGCCACTGCCCTGGAGCGATTGATGTCTGCCACAGCACCTCCCGTCGGATCCAGTTTCGTGGCGCCAGCGCGCGTTCTCAACCCGCTGCCCACTCCCAGCATCTGGGCTATCGCAGGTCGGCTCTCCCGCCTGCAGTACTGGGGGTTTGCCGCCTTGGGCTTGATGGTGCCGTTCGTGGCCTGGGCGGCGCTGTCAGCCTCGGGCTGGATCGATCCGGTCTTCATGCCGGGCCCGGCTGCTGTGTCCAGGCGGCTCGCCACCTGGTTGATGGAAGACGACCTGCTCGCCGACACCAGCATCAGCGTCTACAGGGTTCTCGCCGGCTTTGCGCTGTCGGCCGCGCTGGCGCTGCCGATCGGGCTGCTGATCGGGGCTTTCAGGCCGGTCGAAGCACTGCTCGAGCCGCAGACCGACTTCATACTCTACATGCCGGCGGTGGCCTTCATTCCGCTGGTGATGCTGTGGTTCGGCATCGAGGAGAGCGCCAAGATCGCGATCATCTTCATCGGCACCTTTTTCCAGATGGTGTTGATGGTGGCGGAAAACGTGCGGCTGGTGCCCACCGCACAGATCGAAGCGGCGCAGACGATGGGCGCAACGCGCGACGAAACCATCCGGCTGGTGCTGCTGCAGTCCGCCAAGCCGGCGATCCTGGACACGCTGCGCATCACGATGGGCTGGGCCTGGACCTATCTGGTGGTGGCCGAACTGGTGGCCAGCAATTCGGGCCTGGGCTATGCGATCCTCAAAGCACAGCGCTTCCTGAAAACCGACACGATCTTTGGCGGCATCCTGTTGATCGGAGTCATCGGATTGCTGATGGACCAGGCGTTCCGCTGGTTGCATCGCCGGGCGTTCCCCTACATGCACTTCAAACGCTGAGCCGGAGCGCCGCCATGCTGTCCATCGTCTCCCCAATCAGCGCCCCGAAGGTGGAGATCCGCCGCCTCGGCAAGGTGTTCGGCGGTGTCGCAGTCGGAACGCCGGCCGCGCTGCACAACGTCGACCTGTCGATCGAAGACAACGAGTTCGTCACCCTGGTCGGTGCCTCCGGCTGCGGCAAGTCCACGCTGCTGCGCATCCTGGCTGGGCTCGAACACCACACCGCGGGCGAGGTGATCTGCAGCGGGCGGCCCATCACCGGCCCCGGCGCCGAGCGGGCGATGGTGTTCCAGCACTACAGCCTGTACCCGTGGCTCAACGTGATGGAGAACATCAAGTTCAGCCGCACGCTGAAGGTCAACCGCGAAGACCTGAGCTCGTCGGACGTCGAGGTTGCATCGGGCCGCGCAGATGCCTTGCTGAACCTGATCGGCCTGGCCAAGGTCGCCCGGTCGTACCCGAGCCAGTTGTCGGGCGGCATGCAGCAGCGGGTGGCGATCGCCCGCGCGTTGATGGGCCGCCCGCAGGTGCTGCTGATGGACGAACCCTTCGGTGCGCTCGACGCGCAGACCCGCGAGGTGATGCATGACCTGATCCTGCACATCCACCGCAGCGAGAAGACCACCATCGTCTTCGTCACCCACGATGTCGATGAAGCGATCTACCTCGGCCAGCGGGTCGTGTTGATGGAGCCGCGCCCGGGTCGCATCCACAGCATCTACTCGGTGCCGCTGCCGACCCGGCGCCAGCAGGACATGAAGCACAGCGCACCGTTCCGCGACCTGAAGGCCGAGATCCTGAAACACATCCGCATGAGTTCGGGCATGGCCACCGACCTCGATCTGTTGACGCAGATTTCCCAGCAGGGCGAGCCGGTCTGACCGGGCGCGCCCAACACCCCGAACCGCATGCAAACCAACTTCCAGACCCTGACCGCGCTGGCCCGCGCCGCCGTGCCCGACCATTCGACCGCGTATTCATCCGAGCTCGTGCTGTGGGACGACACACTGCCCGGCGGCGCCCACTGGTCGGGCGTGCTGCGGCGTGGCACCACGCTGCGGCTGACCGACCTGGAGGGCCGCGCCAATGTGTCGGCGCTGTTCTTCAATCAGGAGCAGACGACCGAGCGCTACAACATGCCCGACACGCTGAAGGCGCAGCACACCGCGCACCTGACGCGCGGCCACGCGCTGTATTCCGACATGGGCCGGGTGCTGTGCTCGATCCCCGATGACAGCTGCGGCTGGCACGACACGGTGTGCGGCGTGATCGATGCCGACACCGTGCGCCGCCGCTACGGCGAGGCGAATTACCAGGCCCATCGCAACGCGATGTACCGCAATGGTCGCGACGGCTTTCTCGTTGAGCTGGCCAAGTGGGGCCTGGATCGGCGCGACCTGGTCGCCAACGTCAATTTCTTCAGCAAGGCGGTCGCCGACGAGGCCGGCCGGCTGCGTTTCGACACCGCGCACCGCGCGCCCGGCCAGCATGTCGATGTGCGCTTCGAAATGAACGTGCTGGTCGTGCTGTCGGCGGCGGCGCATCCGCTCGATCCGGCGACGAGTTATTCACCGACCCCGGTGGGCTTGACCGCCTGGCGCTCCGGCACCGCCGGGGCCAGCGATGTGTGCCGCCGGCTGTGCCCCGAAAACGACCGGGGCTACATCAACACCGAGCGGGGATTCCTGTGATGCTTGCCACTGTCGAAAGCCTGCTGAACCCCGCCAATGCGGTGATCGACGAGGTGTGCCTGGCCGGTGACCCGTGGGCGAAAGTCTTAAAGCAAGGCCAAACGTTTCGCATCGTTGACCTCGAAGGCAACCAAGCCGTCGACACGATTTTCTACAGCGCCACCGATGTCGGCGAGCGCTACAGCCTGACGCACACGATCCAGGCTCAGGGCGCGCTGTACCTGACGGCGGGCTCGGTGCTGATGTCGAGCGAGGCGCGCCCGATGTTGACGATCACAGCAGACACCTGCGGCCGCCACGACACGCTGGGTGGCGCCTGTTCGTGCGAGAGCAACACCGTGCGCTACGCACTGGAAAAGCGAACCATGCACAGCTGCCGCGACAGCTTCATGCTGGCGCTGGCGCAAATCGATGCGGGCAGCGAGGCAACGGCAGGCGTGCCGCGCCTGAGCAAGCGCGACGTGGTGTCGAACATCAATTTCTTCATGAACGTGCCGGTCACTCCTGAAGGCAGGCTGACCTTCGAGGACGGCATCTCCGCACCCGGCAAGTACGTCGAGATGCGTGCCGAGATGGACATGGTCGTGCTGGTGTCGAACTGCCCGCAGCTGAACAACCCGTGCAACGGCTACAACCCGACGCCGGTGCGCTTTCTGGTCTGGGACCCGGCCTAGGGCAACGTTGCCCTTAGGCCACGCCACGCCGCGCCGGACGACCGGAGTGTGCATCCGATGAGCGCAGGACGACCTGCTTTGCCGCTGAGCCCGCCATGTTCACCAAGGTCCTGATTGCCAACCGCGGCGCCATTGCCTGCCGCATCATTCGCACGCTCAAGCGCCTCGGCGTCGCCTCGGTCGCGGTGTATTCCGAAGCGGATGCTGGTGCTCTGCACGTGGCGACGGCCGACGCGTCGGTGTGCATCGGCCCGGCACCAGTTGCGGCTAGCTACCTGAACCACGCGCGAATCATTGAAGCGGCGCAGGCGACCGGCGCACAGGCGATCCACCCTGGCTACGGCTTCCTGTCCGAGAACGCCGGCTTCGTCGATGCCTGCGAAGCCGCTGGCCTGGTCTTTCTGGGGCCGACGCCGCAGCAGATGCGGCTGTTCGGCCTGAAGCACACCGCGCGCGCACTGGCCACCACCAGCGGCGTGCCGCTGCTGCCAGGCACCGGCTTGCTGTCCGACCTGAACGACGCGCTCGCGAGTGCCGAACGCATCGGCTACCCGGTGATGCTCAAGAGCAGCGCCGGCGGCGGCGGCATCGGCATGCAGATGTGCACTGGCGCCGACGAGCTGCGTGCCGCGTTCGACACCGTGCGGCGGCTCGCGCAAAGCAATTTCTCGGATGCGGGCGTGTTCATCGAGCGCTACATCACCGACGCGCGCCACATCGAGGTGCAGGTGTTCGGCGATGGCGCCGGTGGCGTGCTGGCGCTCGGCGACCGCGACTGTTCGCTGCAGCGGCGCCACCAGAAGGTCGTCGAGGAAGCGCCCGCGCCGAACCTGCGGCCCGAGGTGCGCGCTGCGTTGCATGACACCGCACGCCGACTGGCGCAGGCGGCCTGCTACCGATCGGCCGGCACCGTCGAGTTCGTCGTCGATGCGCGCACGCAGGACTTCTATTTCCTCGAAGTCAACGCGCGGCTGCAGGTCGAGCACGGCGTGACCGAAGCCGTCACCGGCATCGACATCGTCGAATGGATGGTGAAGCTCGGCGCAGGCGACATGCCGGCACTGGACAGCCTGCACATCGCCACCACCGGTCATGCGGTGCAGGCACGGCTTTATGCCGAAGACCCGTACAAGAACTTCCAGCCGGCCACCGGTGTGCTGACGCACGTGCAGTTTCCCGATGACCTGCGGGTCGACACCTGGGTCGAGCGCGGCACCGAGGTCAGCGCCCACTACGACCCGATGCTGGCCAAGCTGATTGCGCACGGCAGCGATCGCGACGACGCGATCGCCAAGCTGTCGAAGGCGTTGCAAGAGACCCGCGTTGATGGCCTCGAATCGAACCTCGAGTACCTGCGCGGCGTGATGTCATTCGCGCCGTTTGCGCAGGCGACGCACACCACGCGCAGCCTCGCGTCGTTCAGTGCACCCAGCCGCGCCTTCGACGTGATCAGCCCCGGCGTGCAGACCTCGGTGCAGGACTGGCCAGGTCGGCTGGGCTACTGGGATGTCGGCGTGCCGCCGTCCGGCCCGATGGACCCGCTGGCGCTGCGGCTGGCGAACCGGCTGGTCGGCAATGCACAGGGCGTGGCCGGGCTGGAAATCACCGTCGCCGGGCCGACGCTGCGCTTTCGCTGTGCGACGCGTGTCGCGGTGTGCGGGGCGCCGATGGATGTCACGCTGGATGGCGAAGCGGCGGCCATGGGCCGTGTGCTGACCATCGAGGCGGGCCAAACGCTGCGCATCGGCCGCGTTGGCCCGACCGGCGGCAGTCGCGCTTACGTCGCGGTGCACGGCGGCATCGATGTGGCCGACTACCTGGGCAGCGCATCGACCTTCACGCTGGGCCAGTTCGGTGGCCACGGCGGACGCGTGCTGCGCGGCGGCGATGTGCTGCACATCGGGTCCGTGTCGACGCTGGTGGCACCGCTCGATGCCGTCGCCGCTGCGGCGCTCACGCCGGCCTGCGCCACGCACTGGGACATCGGCGTGCTGATCGGCCCGCACGCGGCGCCCGACTTCTTCACGCCCGACGACATCACCACCTTCTTCGCGACCGACTGGCAGGTGCACTACAACTCCAGCCGCACCGGAGTGCGGCTGATCGGCCCGAAGCCTACCTGGGCGCGCCGCGACGGCGGCGAAGCCGGGCTGCACCCGTCGAACATTCACGACAACGCGTATGCAATCGGTGCGATCGACTTCACCGGCGACATGCCGGTGATCCTCGGTCCCGATGGCCCGAGCCTCGGCGGCTTCGTCTGCCCGGCCACCGTGGTGCAGGCCGAGCTGTGGAAGCTGGGGCAGCTGTCGCCGGGCAACACGGTGCGCTTCAAGCCATGGACGCTGGCGCAGGCACGCGCGTTGGCCGACTCACAGGACGCCGTGCTGGCACCCGAGGCGCCGCCGCGCATTGCGGCACCCCGCGCACGTGCTGAACTTGCCGAGGCGGCCGTGTTGCATCGCCGCGCCGCGCTGGATGGACAAGGAAGCGACGGCATCGAGATCGTCTACCGCCGCGCGGGTGATGCCTATGTGTTGATCGAGTTCGGCGAGCTGAAACTTGACTTGACGCTGCGCTTCCATGTCCATGCACTGATGCAACGGCTGCAATCCTGGCGCGATGAAGGACAACTCGACGGCATCGTCGATCTGACGCCGGGCATCCGCTCGCTGCAGGTGCACTACGACCCGTCGCGCATCGCGCTGCCCACGCTGATGGACGCCCTGCTCGATGCACAGCACGGCGTGGGCTCGACTGCCGACATCGAGGTGCCGAGCCGCACCGTGTGGCTGCCGCTGTCGTGGGACGATGCGGCGACGCGGCTCGCGATCGACAAGTACATGCAGTCGGTGCGTGCCGACGCGCCCTGGTGCCCGAGCAACATCGAGTTCATCCGGCGCATCAACGGGCTGGACGACATTCAGACCGTCTATGACACGGTGTTCGAGGCCAGCTACCTGGTGCTGGGCCTGGGCGACGTTTACCTCGGTGCGCCGGTCGCCACGCCGCTCGATCCGCGGCATCGGCTGGTCACCACCAAGTACAACCCGGCGCGCACCTGGACGCCGGAGAACGCGGTGGGCATCGGCGGTGCCTACCTGTGCGTCTACGGCATGGAAGGCCCGGGTGGCTACCAGTTCGTCGGCCGTACGGTGCAGATGTGGAACCGCTGGAAGGCCACGAGGGATTTCGAGCCCGGCAAGCCCTGGCTGCTGCGCTTCTTCGACCGGCTGCGCTTCTATCCTGTCGGTGCCGACGAGCTGCTGACGCTGCGCGCCGACTTCGT
This sequence comes from Burkholderiales bacterium, assembly GCA_031427315.1. Lineage (GTDB taxonomy): Bacteria > Pseudomonadota > Gammaproteobacteria > Burkholderiales > Burkholderiaceae_C > PBB1. The sequence goes on from JANPNF010000263.1 coordinate 21,657, forward strand.
GGCGGGTCGGTCCTCTCTGCGCATCGAGGAGGGCACTTTCAAGCTCGCCGACTATCAGCGCTACCTGGTCGACAACGCAGCGGAGATCACCGCCTTCAAGGCCCGGCAACAAGCGGCCTTCGAGGCCGAGCGTGAGCGTTGGCGTGAGGCAGGCGTCGCCGACACGGTGGATGACACCGCCGACAACGATGCCGAAGCGCGCGCCGCGGCCGCCAGTGCCTTCGACGGCGAGGTCGTCACCTCCGAGGTGTCGGGCGGCGTCTGGTCGGTGCCGGTGGCGAAGGGCAGCGTGGTTCAGGCCGGTGACACGCTGATCGTCGTCGAGTCGATGAAGATGGAGATCACCGTGCTGGCGCCACGCGATGGCGTGGTGCACGAGGTGCTGTGTGCCGAAGGGCAGCCGGTCACCGCGGGTCAGCCGCTGGTGTTGCTGCGCTGACATCGAATCCAAAGGATGGCTTTCATGCGACTCGACCTGTCCCTGCCCGCGCTACGGGCGCGCTACCACAGCGGCGCGCTGACGCCGGTGCAACTCGTCACCGAACTGCACGCGCAGATCGAGGCCGAGGAGGCGGCTTCGCCGCGCAACGTCTGGATCCACCGCGTGTCGCTTGCGGCGCTGACGCGCTACGCCCACGCAGTGCAAGGCCGCGACCCGGCCACGTTGCCGCTGTACGGCATCCCGTTCGCGATCAAGGACAACATCGACCTGGCCGGCGTGCCCACCACCGCCGGCTGCCCGGCCTACGCCTACATCCCCGATCAAAGTGCCACGGTGGTGCAGCGGCTGATCGATGCCGGCGCGATCCCCGTCGGCAAGACCAACCTCGACCAGTTCGCCACCGGGTTGGTCGGGGTGCGCTCACCGTACGGCGCCTGCGGCAATGCGATCGACCCCGCTTTCATCTCCGGTGGCTCGTCGTCGGGCTCGGCGGTGTCGGTGGCGCTCGGCATGGCCAGTTTTTCGCTCGGCACCGATACCGCGGGCTCGGGCCGCGTGCCGGCGGCATTCAACAACCTGATCGGCCTGAAGCCCAGCCTGGGCCGCATCCCGACCACCGGCGTCGTGCCGGCCTGCCGCACGCTCGATGTGGTGTCGGTGTTCGCGCTGACCGCCGCCGATGCGGCGGTCGTGCTGGCCTGCGCGCAAGGGCCGGACCAGAGGGATGCCTATGCGCGCGCCATGCCGCCCCATGGGCACAACTTCGGCGCGACCGCATCGTTTCGCTTCGGCGTGCCGCGTCCGCAAGACCTGGTCTTCTACGGCAACGCCTTCGGCGCGGCGCATTACTCGCAGGCCACCGTGCATCTGCAAGCCCTCGGCGGTGTGCCGGTCGAGATCGACCTGACTTCGTTTCGCAGCGTCGCCACGCTGCTCTACGAAGGCCCGTGGGTGGCCGAGCGCTATGCGGCGATCCGCGCGTTCATCGAGGCGCAGCCCGAGGCACTGCACCCGGTCACGCGCGCGATCACCGAAGCCGGGGCACGCCTCTCCGCTGCAGACACCTTTGCCGCGCTGTACCGGCTGAAGGCACTCGAACACGAGACGCGCGCTGCCTGGGGCGACATCGATTGCCTGGTCGTACCGACCGCACCGACGATTCACACGATCGCGGCCGTCGAGGCCGACCCGATCGGGTTGAATTCGCAACTCGGCTGTTACACCAACTTCGTCAACCTGCTTGATTTGTCCGCCGTCGCGGTGCCGGTCGGTTTCGCCGCCGACGGCCCGGCGCGCGGGCTGCCCCACGGCGTCACGCTGATTGGCCGCTGCGGTCACGACCTGCCCTTGCTGACGCTGGCCGCGCGGCTGCATGCGCGCACGGTCGCCACTGTCGGCGCGATGCCGCATTCACCGCACGTGACTGCGGGCGCGCCCAGCGAAGCTGCCTTCCCTTCAGGCCAGGTGCGGGTCGCGGTGTGCGGCGCGCACCTGAATGGGCTGCCGTTGAACCGGCAGCTGACGCAGCGCGGGGCCATGCTGGTGCGCGCGGTGCGCAGCGCGCCGGTCTACCGCTTCTATGCCTTGCCCGGAGGCCCGCCGTTTCGTCCCGGCATGGTTCGCGTCGAAGAGGGCGGTGGCGCCGTTGAGCTGGAAGTGTGGGAGCTGCCGGCGCGCGAGTTCGGCTCGTTCGTCGCGGGCATCCCGGCGCCACTGGGCATCGGCACCGTGTGGCTCGAGGACGGGTCGTCGGTGCAAGGCTTCGTCTGCGAAAGCCACGCCGTGGCGGATGCGAAGGACATTACCGCGCTCGGTGGCTGGCGCGCTTATCTGGCGACGCTGGTGTGACACCGGCATGGCTCAACTTGGTGCAAATTGACCGCCAGCAACTGGCATGCGGATTGCGTGGACGTGTGGGCAGGTGGAGCGAGTTCGCAGAGTCAAACCGTGCACTCCTCACACTCAGGGTCACTAGGGTTCCGATTGGCAGTAATGCCGGTGCTGGTCCGAGAGTGCCCCGGCTTCGAAGGCTGCCGTGACAACGGCCGCGTCGAGGCTCCACGGAGGGATAAAAGCCCGGGAGATTGACGCATCGAACACGTCTTCTCCTGCGCCCGTTTCTTTTACCTGGAGCTCTCGACATGGAATTCTTCTGTTCCCTTCGCTCTTCCCCTTCGTTCCCTGCGACGCTGCTGCGTCGATTCAGTCACACCCTGGCCAAGCCGCTGGCTGGTGTGGCACTGGCTGCATTCGCGGTGGCCGGTCACGCGGCCGACGTCACGTCGATGAAGATCGGCACGGTCGTGTGGATCGGCTACGGGCCGTTCTATGTGGCCGAGAAGCTCGACCTGTTCAAGAAATACAAACTGAAGGTCAGCCTGCAGGTCTTCACCGACCCGGCGTTGATCCCCTCAGCCATTGCCAGCGGTGCGGTCGACGGCGGCATGCTGACCTATGACCAGGTCATCGGGCAAGTCGCCGCTGGTCGGTCGCAGAAGGTGGTGATGCCGATTGACTACTCGAATGGCGGCGACGCGATCGTGGCCGACAAAAGCATCGTCAAAGTGGCTGACTTCAAGGGCAAGAAGGTCGGTTTCAACCCGCTGTCGCCGTCCGACTTCCTGCTGTCGTACGCGCTCAAAGTCAACGGCCTGACCGACAAGGACATCACGCCGATCAACATGACTCCCGAATCCGTACCTGCGGCGATGGCGTCGGGCAAGCTGCAGATCGGCGTCACCTACGAGCCCAGCCTGTCGCAGATCATCAGCCAGGGCGGCGGCAAAAAGTTCAAGGTGGTGTTCTCGTCGAAGGACGCCCCGGGGCTGATCGCCGACGTGCTGGTGTTCGATGAGAAGGTCATCAAGGCCAAGCCGACCGAGATCTCCGGTGTCATCCAGGCCTACCTCGACGGCATGGCCTACATCAAGGCCAAGCCGGACGAGGCGGCCAAGATCATCGGCAAGGCAATGGGTGTGTCGGCGAAAGAAGTCAAAGAGCAGTGGTCGGGCGTCTACAACATCCCGCTGGCCGAGATGCCGAAGGCTTTCACCAAGGCGACCGAGACCACCTCGTACTACGCCAGCAGCGAAATCATTTCCGAGTTGCTGAAGGCCAAGGGCCAGATCACCACGGCGCCTGCCACCGAGGCGACGATGGATGCGCAATTCGTCACCGCGTTGGTGAAGAAGTGAGCTTCCGCGCCCCGGACGGCGCCGCGCCCAACATGGCGGCGCTGGCCTTCACCCTCATCGGCTACCCGGTCGGCATCGCCTTGTTGACCGTGCCGTCCTGGGCGCTCAACGCGATCGGATTCGTGCTGCTGACGCTGACCCTCGTCTGGTCGGCCTACTACATCCATGAGTTCGCGCACCAGGCCATTTTCCGCAACCCAGCGCTCAACGAACGCTGGGGCACGCTGATGAGCTGGCTCAACGGCAGCTGCTACGCACGCTTCGCCGACCTGCGGCGCAAGCACATGCGCCACCACGTCGAGCGCGCCGACGTGATCACCTTCGATGCACGCGGCTTCCTGCTGGCCGCCCCGGCCTGGCTGCGCCGCAGCGTGCTGGCGCTGGAGTGGGCCTACTTCCCGGCGGTCGAATTCCTGATGCGCGGCTTCGTGGTCGCGCTGCCGTTCAAGCCCGGCGGCTCGAATGCGACACGGGCCCGCATCGTCAGCATTGCCTTGCTGAGATTCGGCGCCTTCGCCGCGCTCGGCTGGTATTCGCCGAAGGCGCTGGTGCTGTACTTCACCGCCTACCTGGCATTCGTCACGGTGCTGCGTTTCGCCGACTGTTTCCAGCACACCTACGACGCGTACCCGATCCTGGATGACGCGCCGATCCCGAACGACAAGGTGCGTGACCGCGCCTACGAACAGGCCAACACCTTCAGCAACGTCGTCGGGCTCGACAGCTTCTGGCTGAACTTGCTGTGGCTGAACTTCGGCTACCACAACGCCCACCACGAGCGCCCCACCGTGCCCTGGCACCGCTTGCCGGCCTATCACCGTGAGCTCTACGGTGAGGGCTACCGCCAGGTGGTGCCGATGAGTCAGCTGCTGAAGGCGTTTCACCGGCACCGCCTCACCCGTGTGCTGTCGGGCGATTACGGCGAGGTTCGCGACCCCGAAGTGTCTGGGCGTGCCGATGGCTTCGTCGGCGCGGTCGGCGTGTCGTTCCTGACGGCGGTCTGATGTGACCGTCAACGTCGCTTCGCGGGGTGGCCCGCGGACTGAGCCGTGCCACGGCCTGCAAGGCCTCACCGTGGTGTTGACCGGTGCGGCCGGCGGCATCGGTCGCGCGCTGGCGACGGCGTTCGCCGAACAGGGCGTGCGCTTGATCGTGACCGATCGCGATACGCAAGCCCTGCACCGCCTGGCCGACGGGCTGGCGGCCAGCGCACAGGTGACAGCGATCGCCGCCGACCTCGGGCTGGACCACGACCTGAACGCCTTCGCAGCCGATGTGCAAGCCAGCCACGGTCGGGTCGACGTGCTGGTCAACAACGCCGGTACCGAGTACCCGACACCGCTGGCCGATGTGGCGCCGGACGCCGCAGCGCGCTGGTCGGCACTGCTCGACAACAACGTCGGCAGCATGGCTCGGCTCACCCGTGCGCTGTTGCCGCTGATGACCGAGGGCGCCAGCGTCATCAACCAATCGTCGATCTGGGGGCTGACCGGTGTGGCGGACTTCTCGGCCTATGTGGCGAGCAAACATGCGGTGATCGGCCTCACGCGTTCACTGGCCTGGGAGCTGGCGCCGCGCGGCATCCGTGTCAATGCGGTGTGTCTGGGCTGGATCCGCACCGAGGCAGCGCTGCGCTCGCTGGCCAGCATGGCCGCCGTGCAAGGGCGCAGCGAAGCCGAGGTGGAACGCGAGATCCTGTCGCGGCAGGCCAACCCGACGATGCTGGACGCGTCCGACATCGCCGGCGTGTTTCTGTTCCTGGCGAGTCGCGACGCGCTCTCGCTGACCGGCCAGGCGATCAGTGCCAGCCATGGCGAGGTCATGAATTGATGGCGACCGAAACAGCGCTCACCGACACCCTTCGGCTGACCCTCGTCGGCCGCGTCGTGCTGGTGACGGGTGCCGCAACCGGCATCGGCCGGGCCATCGCCCTGGCCTGCGGCCGCGCCGGGGCGGCGGTCGCGGTCAACCACCTGGGCCGCGCGGCAGAGGCCGAGTCCGTCGTGAGGCAACTCGCGGCGGCGGGGGCATCAGCACTGGCCTTCGAGGCCGATGTGACCCAGGCCGCCGCGGTGACCGCCATGGTCAGCGCGGTGGAGCGCGCCTTCGGGCCGATCGATGCGCTGGTCAACAACGCCGGCATCCTGCAGGAAAAGCCCTTCCTCGACACCACGGAAGCCGATTGGGATCGCATGCTCGACACGGACCTGAAGTCGGTCTTCCTGATGTGCAAGGCGGTGCTGCCCGGTATGGTCGCCCGCAGTACTGGGGTGATCGTCAACATCGCCTCCGACCTCGGCGTGCTGGGCCGTGCGCAGTTCGCGCCCTACTGCGCCGCCAAGGCCGGCGTGATCGGCCTGACGCGTTCGCTGGCGCGCGAGTTCGCACCGCACATCCGCGTCAATGCGATCGCGCCGGGGGCGGTTGCCACTGCGATGCTGTCGACCGAACACATGAGCCCGGAATGGATCGCCAAGGAACTCGACATCCCGCAGCACCGCTTCGGCGAACCCGACGAAATCGCCGCCACCGCGTTGTTTTTGCTGTCCGACCTGTCGCGCTTCTATTGCGGGCAGGTGCTGAGCCCGAACGGCGGCTCGCTGATGGCATGAGTCCACGGCGTCAACGATGTTTCCCGCCACCTCGCCCGTGATCGTGGCCGCGAACCCGACGCCGCGCGATACCCGCGGGCCCACGCTGGTGCTGCTCACCTCGACCGTGTTGTGGGGCCTGCTGTGGTGGCCGCTGAAGGGCTTCTCCGCCGCCGGCTTGTCGGGGCCGGTGTTGTCCTTGCTGACCTATGGCGCGGTCGGTGTCTGCAGCATCGGTTTTTTGTGGCGCCAACGCCGGGCCTGGCGACCGCAGACCGGTTTGCTGCTGTTGCTGATGGCGGTCGGCGGCTGGGCCAATTCCGCTTTCGTGCAGGCGCTGGTGCTCGGCGACGTGGTGCGGGTGATGCTGCTGTTCTACTTGGCGCCGGTGTGGTCGGTGCTGGGTGGGCGATTGTTCCTGGGCGAGGCGATCAGCCGCCGTCGCGGGTTCGCGGTGGCGCTGGCGCTGGTCGGCCTGTGGTTCGTGATCGGTGGCAGCGCGGCCTGGGCGCGGCCCTTGGGCACCGCCGACTGGCTGGCGTTGACGGCGGGTCTCGCCTTCGCCGGCAACAACCTGATCTCGCGCGCCGCACAGGCGATCCCAATGCTGTCGAAGACGGTGGCGGTGTTCTTCGGTTGCGGCGTGGTGTCGGCGGCCAGCGCGCTGCTGACCGGCGCGGTCGTGCCAGTGATCAGCGTGCCGCTCGCGCTGGGCCTGGCGGGCTACGCCTTCGTCTGGCTGGTGCTGGCGACCGTCACCTGGCAGTACGGCGTGACGCACCTCGAAAGCGGCCGTGCGGGCGTGATCCTGACCATCGAATTGCTGGTGTCGGTGGTGTCGGCCGTGCTGCTGGGCGGGGAATCGCTGCGGCCGAGTGAATGGGCTGGTGGCGTGCTGATAGCCGTTGCGGCATTGATCGAGGCCACCGATTCGAACGAGTCTGTACATAAGGAGATCTCTGTATGAGCACTGTCTGGATGAACCAGCTGTCGTGGGTCGACTACGAGGCGCGGCTGAAGCAGGACCAGCCTGCGATCCTGCTGCCGGTCGGTGCGCTCGAACAACACGGTCCCCACCTGCCGCTGGGCACCGACGGCCTGCTGTCCGCTGCGGTCGCCGCCGATACCGCCGCGCGCATCGGCGCGCTGGTCGCGCCGACGCTGTCGTATGGCTACAAATCGCAGCCGAAGTGCGGCGGAGGTCAGCATTTCTGCGGCACCACCAGTGTCGACGCGGCGACTTTGATCGGCTCGGTGCGTGATGCGGTGCGCGAGTTCGCACGGCACGGTGCCACCAAACTGGTGTTCGTCAACGGCCACTACGAGAACCAGTGGTTCCTGACCGAAGGCATCGACCTCGGCCTGCGCGACCTCGGCGCGCGCTCGACGCTGCAGGTGATGCGCCTCGAATACTGGGACTTCCTGTCGGAGGCCACGCTGGCCAGCGTGTTCCCCGACGGCTTCCCCGGCTTCGCACTGGAGCATGCGGCGGTGATCGAGACCTCGATGATGCTGCACTACCACCCGAGCCTGGTGCGGCTGGATTTGATCCCCGACGAGTCGCCGGCCGACTTCCCGCCCTACGACGTCTACCCGACGCGCAAGCACTGGGTGCCGCTGTCGGGCGTGCTGTCGTCGGCGCGCGGTTCCAGCGCCGAGAAGGGTGCAGCGATGGCGGCCGAGCTGTCGATGCGCATCGCCGCAGCGATCACGCACGAATTCGGCTGACGAGTTCGACCGAGATGAGCAAGCCGATGTTCGACGTGTCCCGCACTGCGCTGCTGGTGATCGACCTGCAGCGCGATTTCCTCGATTCGCGCGGCTACGCGGCACAGGCGGGTGTCGATGTGTCGCGGCTGCGCGCCACGCTGGCCCCGGTGTGCGCACTGATCGACGCGGGGCGAGAGGCCGGTCTGCGCATCGCCTACACCCGCGAAGGGCACCGGCCCGACCTGTTGGATTGCCCGCCGGCCAAGCTGGCGCGCAGCCGCCACGCGGGCGCCGAAATCGGCTCGACCGGGCCGCTCGGCCGCTTGCTGGTGCGTGGCGAACCGGGCCATGGGCTGGTCGACGAGCTGCAGCCGCGCGCCGATGAGCCGGTGATCGACAAACCCGGCTACAGCGCCTTCCACCAGACCGATCTCGACCAGATTTTGCGCGGCTGGGGCACCGACACCCTGATCGTCTGCGGCGTCACCACCGAGGTCTGTGTGCACACCACGCTGCGAGCGGCTACCGACCACGGTCTGCGCTGCATCACCGTCAGCGATGCCTGTGCCGCCTCTGATCCGGCGCTGCAGCAACCCGCGCTGGCGATGATTGCGGTCGAAGGCGGCATCTTTGGTGTGGTGATCGACAGCGCCACACTGATTGCGCAACTGCAGCGCCCCCACGACAAGGAGATCCGATGACACAGGTACGCAAACTCACGCCGCTGCTGACAGCCACGCATCGGTACGACAAATCGATCTCGACCTGGCAGCGCGGGCGCGGTCAGCAAATCGAGGCGCCGATCCTCGCCTACCTGATCGAGACTGCGAACGGCCGCATCCTGTACGACGTGGGCTGCGACCACGCGAAGATTGCTGATCCGGTTGCCCGCAATCGCCACTACAACCCGGCGACCTTCGAGTTTGGCGCGCCCGACATGCGCGAGGAGCAGCGCCTTCCGCGCCATCTGGCGCGGCTCGGCCTGACGCCGGCCGATGTCGACGTGATCTTCATCGGCCACCTGCATTTCGACCACGCCGGCGGGTTGCGCGAGCTGCGCCGCTGCGGCTGTGGTGCCGAAATCCATGTGCAGCGTGACGAGATGGAAGTCGCACTCAGCGGCGCCGACCCGGCGGTGTTCGCCGACGACCTGATCGACGACGTTGGCGCGCCGCTGCAGTTCAGGCTGCAGTCGGGCGAGTACAGCGTGCTGCCCGGCGTGCAGGCGGTGGCAACGCCTGGCCACACGGTCGGCCACATGTCGATGTGGATCGAGATGCCGAAAGGCCCACCGGTCCTGCTGGCCGGTGATGCGGCCGATCTGCAGGAAAACATCGACGACGAGGTTGCGCCTGGAACACTGTGGCAGGGCAGCGAGGCGCAGGCCATCGCCAGCATCCGCAAGTTGAAGGCGCTGGCCGCCGACACCGGCGCCTGGCTGTGGCCGAACCACGATTTCGCGTTCTACCGCTCGCTGCCGGCGTTTCCGCAGTTTGTGGAATGACCGTGGGCGACACCGTTCCCGACGTCCCCGAGCGCTACCGCGGGGTGTGGCGGCGCACGCTGCTCGAAACGCCGAATCACCGTGACACCACAACCTGGGTGCACTGGCTGCAGACCACGCGCTGGCACGCCGACCTGCGCGTGCCCGCCGCAGCGGAGGCGGGGCGGTCGGCAATCGCGCTCGATGCAATGGGCCCGGCGCAGCACCTCGCGCTGGCGCAGCAGCAAGGCTTTTTCGGCCGCACCGAGGTTCAGTCGCAGGGGCCGCGCGACATATGCACCTGGCACCGCCGACTCGACCTGCAGCCGCCAGGGCTGACGCCCGATGCCGGCTGGATGGCCTTCGACGGTGATGACCGCGTCATCGAAACCGGTGTGCACGGCGTGTACCGCGAGGTGTGGGAACGCCTACCCGGCTCGACGGGGCGCACGCTGGTGCTGGCCGACACGGCTGCGCCGCCGGGTGACGACGCTGAAGCGACCGCGACAGCACGCGCCTACCTGCTGCTCGCCGGTGACTGGTTGATGCGCGTGCGACCGCGGCGGGTCGGCTGGCCACCAGGCACGGCCCCGGGCGACACGCTGGGCAGGCTGCTCGCCCTGCATCCGGCCTCGGCCACGGCGCTGCTCGACTTCGAGATTTCGTTTGGTCGGCTGCGCAACGGTGCGTGGCACATCGAGCGATCCAGCCTGCCCGAGCTTGAAGGCCGCACCGAAGCGATGCACTGGCAGCCACTCGATGACCTGCGCACCGAGGTGCGCTGTGACTTGAGCACCTCCGTTTGGTGCATGCTGGACTGATTTCCAAGCGGACAGGCAGGCACGCCTGTTGCTTCTAGTGGTATTACGAATCAAGTAATTCGTAATACTAATACGTGCATCGATCGCCTCACGCCGGAATCGATTCCATTGCCAAGAAGGCCTCCGCCGTCACCCACCATGAGGGCGCTCCAAATGCTCTTGCCACGCCGGCGACTGATGCCCCGCACCCACTGGTTGCTGGGCCTGGGGTCGTTCATCGTGCCGCTGCTGATCTGGTGTGTGGTCAGTTACGTGCCCGGCGTCTGGCATCCGCAGATGCGCATCGTCGATGCGGGCGATGTCGACTACTTCCAGCCGGGCATGCGCGCAGATGTCGACCAGTTCGACAGCGAGGTTCAGGGCCTGCGCGCGAAGGGTGGCCGCGTGCCCATCGGCGTGCTGTCGAACCCGATCTACCTGCCGGCGCCGCACGAGGTGGCGATCGCTTTCGTGCGCGCGTTCTCGAACACGCCGAAGCAGACCGGCGGCAAGGGCATCCTCGACAGCATGGGCGACAGCATCCGGCTGATCGTCTTCGGCTTCCTGCTGTCATCGGTGATTGCGGTGCCGCTGGGCATCGTCTGCGGCACGTATTCAGCGCTGTCGCGGCTCAACGAGCCCTTCGTCGAGTTCTTCCGCTACCTGCCGGCACCGGCGTTCGGCGCGCTGGCCGTTGCGGTGCTCGGCATCTACGAAGGCCCGAAGGTGGCGATCATCTTCATCGGCACCTTTTTCCAGCAGGTGCTGGTGGTGGCCAACACCGCGCGCAAGCTCGATTACGCGCTGCTCGAAGCGGCGCTGACGTTGGGCACCAAACCCCTGAAGCTGCTGACGCATGTGGTGGTGCCCGGCATCCTGCCCAACCTTTACCGCGACCAGCGCATCCTGCTGGGCTGGGCCTGGACGTATCTGGTCGTGGCCGAGCTGATCGGCACCAGCTCGGGCATCACGCTGTTTATCACGCAACAGGCGCGCTTCCAGAATTTCGATGACGTCTACGCCGCGATCCTGATGATCGGCGTGATCGGCTTCGGCTCCGACCTGCTGCTGGCGCGGCTAGAGCGGGTGCTGTTCCCGTGGGACCGCGGCGCGCTGACCGACTGACCATGCAGAACCCCGCCGACATTCCGTCGTACCTGACGCAATCGCAGCCGGTGCGCGAGCGCTTCGACCGCCTGAAGCAGCGCAAGGTGATCCTCGACGTGCAGCAGCTCGGCAAGCGCTTCAGCACCGGGCAGGGCGAGGTCGTGGCGCTGAGGGGCATCGACTTCAAGACCTACCGGCGCGAATTCGTCTGCATCATCGGCCCGTCGGGCTGCGGAAAATCGACGCTGATCCGCATCCTGGCCGGACTGGAGACGCAGTCCGAGGGCCGTGTGCTGCTCGACGGCCAGGCGGTCTCCGGCCCGTGCCGCGACCGCGGCATGGTGTTCCAGGGCTACACGCTGTTCCCGTGGCTCAACGTCAAGCGCAATGTGATGTTCGGTCTGCGGATGAACGGCGCGAGTTACGGTCAGGCCGAACAGAACGCGATGCAGTGGCTAGATCTGGTGGGCCTGTCGAAATTTGCCGACGCCTACCCGCACCAACTCTCCGGCGGCATGAAGCAGCGCGTGGCCATCGCGCGGGCCCTGGCCAACCAGCCACGCATCTTGTTGATGGATGAGCCGTTTGGCGCGCTCGACGCGCAGACGCGCGCCAAGATGCAGTCGTACCTGCTGGAGATCTGGAAGAACATCGACATCACCATCGTGTTCATCACCCACGACCTCGACGAAGCGATCTTTCTGGCCGACCGCATCCTGGTGCTGAAGGCCCACCCGGGCGAGATGCAAGAGCTGATCGAGGTGCCGGTGCCGCGCCCGCGCAGCCCGGGGCAGGTCACCTCGCCGGAGTTCCGCGCGACCAAGGCGCGGCTCGAAGCGCTGATTCACACGCCGAGCGAGGCCACCGATGAAGACATCGTGCTGCCGCCGATCACCCGTTTGACCGACGTCAGCGACAACGTGGAATGACGATGGATCGGAGCCACCATGCAATGGTCTGAACTGACCTGGTCGGAAGTTCCGGACGCGCTCAAATCGGCGATGAGTGCCGCCATCCTGCCGGTCGGTGCCACCGAACAGCACGGTCCGCACATGGGCTGCGGCATGGACTTCGTGCTCGCCGACAAGCTCTGTCGCGAGGTCGCACAGCGCACCGGTGTGCCGATGCTGCCGACGCTGCCCTACGGCTGCTCGGTCGGCCACAGCCGGCGCTGGCCCGGCACGCTGGCGGTGCAGCCGATCACGCTGATCGAGCTGGTCAAGCAGATCGGCGACTGGGCCCACCACAGCGGTGTGCGGCGGCTGTTCATCGTCAACACCCACGTGACGAACGCCGCGCCGCTGCGCTGTGCGCTGGAAATGCTGCGCGCCGAACACGACGAGATGATGGTGTCGGTCATCAACTCGGCCACGATCAGCCCGCGGGTGCGCCAGTTTCATTTCGCCGACGGCGACGACTGGCACGCCAACGACGCCGAGACCTCGCTGATGCTGGCGCTGGCACCGACCATGGTGCGCCCCGAGCGCCTCGGCCAGGCCGACGACATCGATCGCACCGGCAGCCTGGTGTTCTCGCACCCGGTCAACCGCACCAGCCTGAACGGCGTGACCGGTGCGCCCAGCCTGGCGGCTGCCGATAAGGGCCGTGAATGGTTCGGCTGGATGGTCGAGGACCTGAGCGAACTGATCACCCGCGGCCTGCACGAAGAACCGCCGCTGGCGCATTCCTATTTCTCCACACACCACCACGAAGGCTGAACCCCATGCACGCATCCGAAGAAGTCCTGGCCGTCCGCGACCGCTTGAAGGGGCAAGGTGTCAAGTACTGCATCGGCGCCTATGTGGACATCCACGGCATCCCGAAAGCCAAGGTGGTGCCGATCGACCACCTGCCTCAGATGGCTGCCGGCTCCGAGCGCTACACCGGCTATGCGCTCGACGGCCTGGGCCAGGCGCCAAGCGACGACGAGCTGTCGTCGGTGCCCGATCTGGGCCACATCATCCAGTTGCCGTGGGAGCCGAAGATCGCCTGGATGCCGGCTGACAACACCTTTCAAGGCCGGCCCTACCCGTTGAGCACCCGCGTTGCGCTGAAGAACGTGCTGGCGCAGGCCGCCGAGATGGGGCTGGGCATGAACCTCGGCATCGAGTGCGAAATCTACCTGCTGAAGCAGGCAGCCGACGGTACGCTGCAGGTGCCGAACCCGGACGACAAGCTGGTCAAGCCCTGTTACGACGTGCGCGGCTTCGTCGACCAGTTCAGCTGGCTCGACAAGATGGCCACCGCGATCGACGGCCTGGGCTGGGATCTGTACTCGTTCGACCATGAAGACGGCAACGGCCAGTTCGAGTTCGACTTCGCCTACAGCGACGCGCTGCGCACGTGCGACCGCCTGATCTTCTTCCGCTTCATGGCCAAGCACTATGCCAAGGAAGAAGGCCTGCTGGCGACGATGATGCCCAAGCCCTTCGGCAACCGCACTGGCACCGGCGCGCATTTCAACATGTCGCTGTACGACCTGAAGACCGGGGCCAACCGCTTCGCCTGCGACCCGAAGGACGACCCGCGCGGGCTGGGCCTGACCACGATGGGCTACCAGTTCATCGCCGGCATCCTGAAGCACGGTCCGGCACTGTGCGCGGCCTTCGCGCCGACGGTCAATAGCTACAAGCGGCTGGTGCGCCAGGGCGCGATGAGCTACTTCACCTGGGCGCCGGTGTTCAACTCCTTCGGCTCGAACAACCGGACCAACTCGGTGCGCGTGCCGGCCGGCGGCGGCCGCTGCGAATCACGCAATGCCGACGGCGCGGTGAATCCGTACCTGGCGGCCACACTGGCTTTGGCCGCCGGCCTTGAAGGCATCCGCGAGAACCTCGACCCCGGCAAGCCGAACGAGGACAACCTGTACGCGATGTCGGAGGCCGAGCGCCGCGAGCGCGGCATCGCGTTCCTGCCGCAGACGCTGCACGAGGCGGTCGAGGCTTTCGCGGCCGACCCGCTGGTCGAGAAGACGTTGGGCACCGAGTTGCGCAATGAGTTCATCAAGTACAAGACCGAGGAGTGGAACGCCTACCACCTGACGGTGAGCCAGTGGGAGGTCGATCGCTACAGCTACATGTTCTGAGTTGGCTGTCCGCGCGCCAACTGGCGCGCAGTGCTGCCGAGGGCGTGGGGTAACCGACCCGGGGGACACGAACGCAACACAGCGGCCCGCCGCAGCGTTCTTGCGCCAACCCAAGATCAGCGCTTCTTAGCGTGAGGCGGTGGCGATGAATGCAGCGGCGGGATCACCGCGGCCATCAATTGAAGGCGCGCTGTGATCACGCCTTTCAGTGACGTCATGGCATCGACAATGCCCTGCAGCTTCGGCGCCGGGCCCTGCACCAGGATCACTTCCATCATCTTGTCTTCGGTCAGGTGCACGTGCAGCGAGCTGATGACCTCGGCAATGTTGTCGTACTGCAGGTCGGACAGCCGCCGCTGCAGGCCGCGCGTGCCGCGGTCGTAGAACAAGGTGATAGTGCCCGCCATCACCTCGTCGCCGAGTTCACGCTTGTGTTCGACCAGCTGCTGGTTGACCATGTCGCTGATCGCCTGCGAGCGGCTTTCATAGCCGCGGCTGCTGGCCATCTCATCGAGTTCGAGCAGCAGGTCCGGGTTCATCGAGATGCTGATGCGCACGACGAAACCGTTGGACTTGACGCTCGATCGGGGCACGACCGGACCTTACTTGGGCAGGTACGACGCATCGATGTAGCTGTCGACATCCTGCGCTGCCTTGTAGACCCCGTTGGCCACATTGAAGTCGTCGGCCACCTTCGACGAGCCCGACAACGAGCCGAAGCCCGGCGCCTTGACGAAGATCTTCTTGCTGTCCGCCAGCGTCAGTAGCTTCGTGCCCTTGAGCAGCGGCAGGTATTCGGCCGGCTTCAGACCGACGCGCGCCGACATGATCTTCAGCGCGTCGGGCTGCGTCTTCGGGTCGTTGATGTAGGCCACCACCTTGTCCCAGACCAGCACGACTTTCTTCCAGTCTTCCTTGCGCTTCGCCAGGCTGGTCGGGTTGACGCCAACGATGTCGTAGATCAGGCCGGGTTCTTCCGCGGAGGTGTAGAGCGGTTTCGCGCCGGGCGAGCCCTTCATCGCCTGACCCGAGATCGGCTGCCAGGCGCCGATGGCCGAGATGTCTTTCGAAGCCAGAATCTGCGGCATCTCGTTGGTCTTGGCGTTGACCAGCGTGACATCGGCTTCCTTCATGCCGGCCTTCTTCAGCCCGTTGAGCAGCAGCAGGTGCTCGACCAGCCCGAATTCAACCGCGACCTTCTTGCCCTTCAGGTCTTTCAGCGTCTTGATGCCTGGCTTGCCGACAATCATGTCGTTGCCGTTGGAGTAGTCGGTCAGCACGATCGCCACGCTTTTGCCGCCACCGGCACCTGTCACCAGTGCGTCGCCGTTGGTCATGCACACCGCGTCGATCTTGCCGGCGGTGAACGCGTCCAGCGAAGCCGAGTAGTCGAACCACTCCAGCTTCACGTCGACACCGGCGTCCTTGAAAAACCCCTTGTCCTGCGCCACCTGCCAAGCAACCCAGCCTGGCCAGTCGCTGTAGCCGATCTTCAGCGGCTCGGCCGCCCGCGTGGGCAGCACGGTCAGCGACAGCGCCGCCGGGATCAAGGACGTAAAGAGCCGGCGGCTCACGCGAAACATGGAAGTCATTGCGGGGTTCCTTTGTCGTGTTACGGGGGCGTCTGTCGGTAATACCGAGAACGCCAAAAGCGTAAGCAATACTGAGGCCACCATCGTCTGCCTTTCTTTTTTCAGGATCTCCCCATGATCGTTCGCATTGAAATTGACACCCCGCCGGGCGGCCTGTTCGACTACCGGGTCACCGACGAAGGCGAGACGCTCTACACCGATGCTGAACTGCCGTCGCTTGCCGACGCGCTGGTCGCGGCGGTGGAAGGGCTGGCGCCTGAGGTCGTCGGAGCCGAGGTCTGGTTCCGCGGCGTGGTGTCGGGCACCTATCCGCTGCATGTCATTGCCGTCAACCACGCGCAGATCGCCACCCATGCGGCCAACACCACCGCGGCGATTTTCGAAGGTCTCGCGCGGCCCGACTGAACGATTAGTCGGTGTGGGCTGGCACGTGGTCGAGGGGGGCCACGGTGTCGGCGCCGTCGGCCGCGCACACCCGGTTGCGACCCTGCCGTTTGGCCCGGTACAGGGCAGCGTCGGCGCGCTCGACGGTCGCGAGGAACGGTTCGCCGGTCTCCAGCCCGGCGACACCGATCGACACCGTCTTCATCATCGAGAGGCCATCGGGCAGTGGGTGCCGGTGCATCGCCACCGCCTCCAGCATCTTGTGCGCCACCAGCGTGGCTGAGGCGATGTCGGTCGCCGCCAAGCACACCATAAATTCCTCGCCACCCCAGCGCAGCACGTTGTCGCCCTTGCGCAGTTCGCGGCGCAGCAGATCGGCCATGCCGCACAGCAGCTGGTCGCCGCAGGCGTGCCCGTGGTCATCGTTGACGCGCTTGAAATGGTCGATGTCGATCATCAACACGGCAGCCGGGGGATCGAACGGGCTGCTACGCAGGATCGGCCGCGCAACCACATCGACCGCATGCCGGTTCAGCAGGCCGGTCAGGGCGTCGGAATAAGCCGCCTCGCGCAGCAGCGTGCGTTCGGCGGCCACCGACAGCACTGAGCTGAACATGTCCGCCAAGGCCTGGAACAGGCCGATGCCGACCTGTTCGAAATAGTCCGGCACATCGGCATACAGCGCCAGCAAGCCCCGGTCGGCGTTGACCGTCGAGGCCAACGGCAGTGACACCGCGCTGCGGATGCCGTGCATCGCCGCCGCCTCGCGCCAGGGGCCGTACAACGACATCCGCGACACATTGAAAGGCTCGACCCGCTTGCCCGCCAACGTGCGGAAGGCCGGGCCGATTTCGGTCAGGAAGCTGCGATCGATCGCCAGCTTGTGGGCGTAGGCCGCAGCCGGCCCGACGACGATCTGCGGCACGATGGAAGGGGTTTCGACCGGACCGAACCAAGTCCACGCCAGGCGCACATGCGGCGTGGCCAGCGTCAGTGCCTCGCACACCCGGTGGATGATGTCGCGGTCATTGCGCTGCTCCAGCAGGCGAGACGCGCTGCGCACCAGCGATTCGGCAACGCAGGCTTTCTCCCGGCTGGCGTCGAAGTGGGGCGTCTCGGCGGGGAGCTGTTGAAAGGGCAGGCGCAGCTTCATGGGAAAGCGGTCATCATGACGACGGTCGCGCCGCGTGGGAGCGACAGTGAAGAATGGACTGCAAGGCAGCTTTATGGAGGCTTCGTTTGGTTGATATCGGCACTTTTCGGTCCGACCCAATGGGCGAGCCCATCCGCTCGGCCGTCGGAAGCAGCTTTGCCCTGGCGGAATGCGCCCTCTGAAGCCCCGTCGCTTGCTGGGCACGGCACTGGCTGTCGCGCTGTTGTTCAGCGTTCCCGCGGCGGCGCGGGCTCAGCCCGCGCCGCCGCTGGGTGAGTTGACGCTGTATGGCGTGCGCCTCAAGGGCGCGTCTTTTGAGGCCTTCATTGCGGCGGCGCTGAAGGCTGGCGCCACACCGCTCGCACAGCGCACCGACGGGCCGCCGAGCTTCGACACCCGGGCCGCTGGCGTGCCAGCGCTGCAGCGCCTGACGGTGGTGAGCGATGCTGCGGGGCTGGTGAGTGCGCAGTTCGTCATCAAGGCGTACGGTCAGGAAAACGAGGCGCTGCGCCAGTTGCTGGTCAGCAAATACGGATTGCCCACCACCGCCGATGGCGCGCGTCGGCCGTTCCCCGCGTTCGCCGCCCGTTTCGCGCCACGTGGCAGCTTCGACTGGGATTTCGTCGGCGGCATGAAGCTGATCTACCGTCAGCCGGCACTCGGCGATGCCACGCTGTCGTACACCGATGCCGAGCGGGCGCGGCGCCTGCCCGTCTCGATCCCAATCCCGATCCCGACGCCCAGCGCCACTGGCCCGGGACCGCTGGTCAACCGGTTTTGAGCCCGGCACAGCGGCTGTAGAGTCCGCTCCATGGTGAACGCCGCGCCGCTGTTCCTCGACGAGCTGACCGGCTTGCACCACCGGGCGTATTTTCTCGATCGCCTCAGTGAAGCTGCCGAGGCGGCACAGACCGGGCAACACGCGCTGGCGCTGTTGCTGGTGGACCTCGACAACCTGTTTCTGATCAACATGGAGCGCGGTCGGCAACACGGCGACCGGGCATTGGTGGCTTTGGCAATGACGCTTCAGCGCTCGGCTCGGCCGGGCGACACGGTGGCGCGGCTCGGCGGCGATCAATTCGTTATGTTGCTGCCGGGCACTTCGCTGGTCACCGCAACCCAGTTCGCCTGTGGCATCCGCAGCCTGGTCGGCCGCGCGCACGACGTACATCTGGACCTCGGCACGATCGACGTGTGCATCGGCGTGGCTGCATGCCCGGAACGTGCGCCGTGGCGCGCTCACGAGCTGCTGTCGCTGGCCGACCTGCGGCTGGATTCCGCGAAGCGCTCGCGCCACCGGCCGGGTTGCCCGCAACAGGTGTGGGCGGGGCCCCCCGAGCTGCCGGACGAAGCCGACGGCGACGGCTGAGGCACCACGGCGTGCCGGGGCACCGAGTCGGCTCAGTGCGCCAGCGTCAGCTGCCAACGGGCCATCGCCGCTTCGCTGATTTCACTGGCCCGCACCAGGTCGCCGAGGAACAGGTGAGCGGATTGGTCGATGCATTGGTGCAGTTCCTTCGAATCGACATACACATGGCGCTCGGGGTCGATGGCCAGCGAGAGCAAGGTGGTGCGTTTGAGCAGGATCGATTGGATGAGTCGGCAGACCACGTAGTCGAAGACGAGCGACTGGTCGATGCCCACCTTCGCGGCCACGGCAAAAACGATGTGCTCGAGTTTCATGAAGACTCCGGTTGGCGCTGACAGCCTCAAATCGATGCGGCCGCGGCCGCCATGCCGAAGTTATCGGCCGCGTGGTTTGGCTTATGAGGGTATTCCGCACCGAGCGGCCGGGAAAAGGCGTGAACGCCGATGTCCGAGTCGTGGGCGCCACCCTGCTTTTTACTGGTCTGGAGGCGCGAAGCGGCGGGTGAGGCCGCACGGGGCAAGGTTCATGCAGTGATCACCTGGGCCGAAAGGGTGCCACGCAAGGCATTGCACACCATGACGGCTTCAGCGCGAGAAAGGTCGGCGGCGCTGAGGCGGCGTTCCGTGGCCTGCCACGACGGATCGGTCAGCACCAGGCCGCGCATCACGCCCGGCAGCGCGCCATCGGCGACCGGTGGCGTGTACCAGCGGCCCGCCAGCTTCAGGAACACCGTGCTGCGCCCGCCTTCGACCAGCCGCCCGTCCTCGGTGAAGAACAGGCTGTCGAACGCACCGACGTGCTCGGCCGCGCGCACGCCCTCGTCGTAGGGCTGGCGCAGCGTGGTCTTGTGGGCCGACAAGGGTTGCTTGTTCGGCAGGCGGTGCGGTGCGATCAGCAGCAATACCGCGGCGCCGTCGGGGCCGGGCCGCAGGTCGGCAAGCGCGGCCTGCGTCAGCTGCAGGCGGCCGTCGTGGGCCAGCGACAGCCGCAGCCGATGGTGCTCGTTTGGGTCGTCGAGCGGGCCGTGCAGGTGCAACTCAACGCGGCGCTGCGCCGCATCGCGGTCGAAGGTGAAGCCCAGCACCTGCGCGCTGCGGCCGAGTCGGCCCAGGTGCAAATCGAGGTGATCGACGCCCACACCGCGCGTCGCCCGCATCGTCTCGAACAGCTCGAAGCCCGGTGGCAACCCGGTCAGAAAGCGCGCCTTCAGGCGGCACTCGTCGAACTCCTCGTCGGCGCGGCTGTCCTGCACGATGCCCGCGCCGATGCCCAGCCGCGCCGGGCGCAGGCCATAGGCCTCGGCACCGAGGGTGATCGTGCGGATCGCGACCGACAGGCAGAAGGCGCCGAGCTTGTCATCGCCCTGCGGCGCATCGACCCAGCCGATCGTGCCGCAGTACAGCCCGCGCGGTGTCGACTCCAGTTGGGCGATCAACGCCATCGTGTGGTGCTTCGGCGCGCCGGTGATCGAGCCGCAGGGAAACACCGCGCGCAGCAGCGCCGGAAAGTCCACCTCGGGCCGCACGCGCGCCTGCACCGTCGAGGTCATTTGGAACACCGTCGAGTAAGGCTCGATGGCAAACAGCTTGGGCACCTGCACCGAGCCGGTCTGCGCGATGCGGCCGAGGTCGTTGCGCAGCAGGTCGACGATCATCAGGTTCTCGGCCCGGTTCTTCACATCCAACGACAGGTGGCGAGCCGTCTCGCTGTCGGCCTCCGGCATGCGGGTGCGTGACGCGGTGCCCTTCATCGGCCGTGCGGTCAGCAGCCCGCTCTCGTGGCGCAGGAACAACTCGGGCGAGCACGACAGCACATGCGTCGTCGCGTCCTCGTCGGGGTGTTCTGCCTCGGCGATCGGCAACTGGATGTAGGCACCGAACGCCACCGGCTGCAGCGCGCGCAAGCGGCGGTACAGCCCCACCGGCGAGCCATACGCCTGCCCGTGCAGCCGGTAGCTGTAGTTGACCTGGTAGGTCTCGCCAGCACCAATCGCTTCGTGAATGCGGTGGATCGCCTGCGTGAAGGCCCGCTTGTCGACACTGGGGTCGAGGTTCATCACGCCAGCGGCATCTTGCACGCTGGCGTTGTCGGCAGACTCCGCGGCCGAGCGCTCTTGCAGCCACTGGTCGGCCTCGGCGCGCGACAGTTTGGTGCGATCGGCAAACATCAGCACCCGCAACGCTGAGCCGTCGCCGGTGGTCAACGCCTGGTGACCGGCCTGCAGCAGTTTGGCGCCCCATTCGTAGTCGGCCAGCAACAGCGCATGCAGTCCGCTGCGCAGGTCGGCATCGACGGCGGCCCAGGTGGCCGCGAGGGTGGTCGGGTAAGCGCACCGGTGCTCGCGCACGAAGCCGCTGTAGGCCCGGCTGGTCGGCCGCTCGGGTGAGGCGTCGCGGTCGTCGAGCAGGGCGACGCAGTGGAGCCCGCTAGGCTGCGCGGCCTGCCGCACGACCGTGGGCACGCTCAACGCGCCTCGGTGGCCAGCGCCCGACCCAGCAGATCGATCATTGACTGCATCATGGTTTGGTGCGTTGCCCAATGTTCCCGTGCCAGTTGGCGGTGGTGCAGTGCGGCGTCGATGTCGCCCAGCGCCTCGAACACCTGATCGAGCCGCCCGCAGGCGATGGCCAGGTCTTCCACGTACATGCCGGGGTCGATCAGAGCCGCGGCGGTGTCTGCATCTGCGCGTGCTCCGTTCGCATCACCGATGTGAAAGCGGCACCAGGCCTGGTCGGACAGGTGCACAGCACGCATGTGCGCCAAGCCTTGACGGTCGGCATCGGCCAAGTGGGTTTCATACAAGGCCAGGGCCTGCGCATGCTGGCCTTCAGCCGCATACAGCTGGGCGCGCAGGGTGCAGACGAAACTGTCTTGGGGGGCCGACCCGACCCACTGGTCCAAGTTGACTGACGCATCCAGCCACGCCTGCGCGCGGTGGGCTTCAACACGGTCGACGCTGCCGAAGATCGACGCCCGCGCGGCGTGGTTGCAACGGTGACACGCCATCATGAAAGTGACGATGCTGAGCAGTGCCTCGTCGGCATCGGCCACCGCATGCTTTCGGGCACGGGTGTACCAAGGCTGCGCGAGGTCAAGGCGGTTGGCCCAGTGATAGCCGGAGGCAGCGACCAGCGCGGCGCGCGCCTGTGCGGCGTGGTGATCCGGAGCGGCGAGCTGCAGCGCCAGCGTCAGGTACTTCGCCATGTCGTCGAAGTCGTCCTGCATGTAGCCGAGGTGAGCCAGCCAGGCGGCGCTCAAGGCCTGCAGCGGTTTCAGCCGCGCGGCCGCACTCAGCGCCTGGGCGCGCCGCATCTTGTCGCGGCCGACCGCAGGGCGGCCGCTGTACTGCTCGATCCACGCCTCGACGATGCAGACCCACACCGTGACGGCCGCCGCCGGCCGATCGGCGAAATTGCGACGCAGGACTTGCAGCTCCGCGAGGGCCTCGTCCAGGCTGCCTTGCCGCGCCAGCAAACCCGCCCGCTCGGCCCGCACGCACGCCGCATCGACCGGGTGCCTGGAGGCAGCCAGCGCAGCGTCGAGCCGCGCCATCATCGGCGAAGAGGGCGGCTTCATCGGGTCAGGCGTTGCAGCGCTTCCCGGTACGTCGCCGCGGTGTGCGCCACCACCGATGCCGGCAGGGCCGGTGCCGGGGCTTGCTTGTTCCACGGCCTGCCATCGACCACCGCTTGTTCCAGCCAGTCGCGCACGAACTGTTTGTCGTAGCTCGGCGGGTTGAGCCCGGAGGCAAATGCCTTGTCGTACCCTTCCAGCGGCCAAAAGCGTGAGGAATCTGGCGTCAGCACCTCGTCCATCAGCGTCAGCGTGCCATCGGCATCGAGGCCGAATTCAAACTTGGTGTCGGCAATGATGATGCCCTGGGTCAGCGCATAGGCGGCGGCAGTTTGGTACAGCGCGATCGCCACCTCGCGCACCTGCGCTGCCAGCGGCGCGCCGATGATTTCGGCCATGCGCTCAAACGAGATGTTTTCGTCGTGGTCGCCCATCTCGGCCTTGGTGGCCGGCGTGAAGATCGGCTGCGGCAGCTTGGCTGCATTGACCAGCCCCGCGGGCAGCGCTACGCCACACACCGAGCGGCTGCGCTGGTATTCCTTCCAGCCACTGCCCGCCAGGTAGCCGCGCACCACCGCCTCGACCGGCAGTGGTTTCAAGCGCTTGACCAGCATCGATCGGCCCACCACCTGGGCGCGCTCATCGGCGGCGACCACGCTTTCCGGCGCCTCGCCGGTCAAGTGATTCGGCACGATGCCCCCCAGCCGCTCGAACCAGAATAGCGTCATCTCGGTCAGCAGCTGGCCTTTGCCCGGAATCGGCTCGCCCATCACTACATCGAAGGCGCTCAGCCGGTCGCTGGCGATCATCAACAGCCGGTCACTGCCGACGGCATAGTTGTCGCGCACCTTGCCGCGCGCCAGCAGGGGCAGGCTGTGCAGGCGGCTTTCGAGCAGGGCTTCGGTCATGGCGCGGGGTGGTCGTTGGGTGATTCAGGAAGGCATCAGACCACGGTCTGTGCCAGCTCGCCTTGGGCGTAACGCGCGGCCACCACCGACAAGGTCTGCGGCTTGATCTTCGCCGCCTGGCCCTCGCAATTGAATTCGAGGTAACGCTGCTTGCAGATCTGCTTGGCGGCTTCGCGAGCCGGCTTCAGGTAGTCGCGCGGGTCGAACTTGTCGGGGTTCTGCGCCATGTACTGGCGGATGGCGGCGGTCATCGCCAGGCGCACATCGGTGTCGATGTTGATCTTGCGCACGCCGAACTTGATCGCTTCCTGGATCTCGCTGACCGGCACGCCGTAGGTCTCTTTCATGTCGCCGCCGTACTGGCGAATGATGGCCAGCAACTCTTGCGGCACGCTGGAGCTGCCGTGCATCACCAGGTGGGTGTTCGGGATGCGTTCGTGGATCTGCGCGATGCGCGCGATGTCC
>JANPNF010000264.1:0-6702 GCA_031427315.1 Burkholderiales bacterium
GTGCCGATCCCGGTGCCGATGGCCTGGCACGGTTTCGGCGGCTGGAAGAAGAGCCTGTTCGGCGACATGCACGCCTACGGTGAAGAGGGCGTGCGCTTCTACACCAGGCAGAAGAGCGTGATGCAACGCTGGCCAGCGAGCATTGCCAAGGGCGCCGAGTTCGTGATGCCCACAGCTAAATGAGTCCCCCAGTCGCTGCGCTCCTGCCCCAGGACCTGAAAGGGCCCCCTTGTGGCCCTTGGACGCCGCCTGGCGGCCCGGAAGACCGGTGCCGCGGGCGTGGCTTGCTCGGATCGAGCGCCGCTATCAGCGGCGTTCGATCACTACCGCTGCTACCGACGCGCTCGCTCGCACCCGTTGTGCAACGCGGGTGGCCTCGGCACGATCGGCGTAGGGGCCCGCCTGCACGCGCAGCAGGTTGCGGTCGCTGAAGACGCTCAACAGTGGCGCGAGCCACGACAGGTCACTCGACAGCCGTTGGTGCAGGCGGTCGGCGCCGTCGCGCTGCCGGAAGGCGCCCAGCTGGATCCAGAACCCGGGTGCAGGCGTGGCTTCGGTCGGCATCGCATCTGGCGGGTTGCTGATGGAAAGCGATGTTGGCACTGCGATGTTCGAGGCGACCGGCGATGTGCTGGCATCGGCAACGGCTGGCGTCGACGCCTGCCGGCGCCAGGAACCGGTGCGGATCGCCTCATGCGTCAGTCGCTCGACTTCCACTGGCGCCACGCCGCGCAGCAAACCCAGCTTTAGCGCGGCGGTGTAGCTCAGGTCGATGATGCGACCGCTGTGGAACGGGCCGCGGTCGTTGACGCGCACCACCACCTCGCGGCCGTTGGCCGGGTTGCGCACCCGCGCGTAGGTGGGGAGCGGCAGCGTCGGGTGAGCGGCGGTCATCGCGTACATGTCGTAGGGCTCGCCACTGGCGGTCGGCCGACCGTGGAATTTGCGGCCGTACCACGAGGCCTGCCCGCGCTCGACGTAGGGCACGTCGGCCGCCAGTGGCTGGTAGCGCTGGCCGGCGATTTCGTAGGGCTTGTTCGCGCCGCCGGGCTTGATTACCTCGACGCGCGGTTCGGCATCGGGCACGTTGGCCAGATTCGATGGGGGCGCCGGCGGTGGGCCGTCGCGGTCGGTGCTGTCCACGCCAGGCACAGGCGTCACTTTGGCGCTGGGCGCCGGCCCCGATCCGCCCGGCGTGCTGGCGCAGCCAACCAGCCACAGCAGGGCGGTCAAGGTCAGCGCGGCGCGCCACATTGTTGCAACGGCCTCAAGGTTGCCGCGCGACATTGGTGTCGTCGCCGTGCAGCGCCTCGGGAATGTGCATAACCGCGTGCGGAATCGACAGCGGCACGGGCCAAGTACCGCGCACGATGTAGGGCGGGACAGCGTCTGAGATCGTCATTCGGGTCAGGTGCAGCCATCGCTGCAGGGGAGCGACAAGCCCTGAAGACTGGTTCGGTTTGGGCATGCCGTCAAGTTGCACAAGCGGGCCGTGCCCTGATGGTTGGGGTTGAGGCGGTAGGCTCGGTCACGTGAAACGCTGCGAATCAACCAGTTGAAGACAGCCCGCCTGCAAACCTTTGCCGTGATCAATATCAGCGACCCACGCTGGCGTGAAATTCGCATCGTGAATGACCCATGGACGGGAGAGCACCATGAATGTGCATGCATTGATCGATTCGAAAGCCGCCACGCTTGCGCGGCCCGCTGGCAATCCGATCCGCTTGAACCACCAGAGTTTCGTGGCGATCGACCGCTGTCTGGATGCGCAGTACGAAGCGACCTACCGCCCGCAGGCGCTGTACAGCCGCGCGGATGAGGGCTTCCACGCGAATCACGACGCGCTGCTGCTCCACGAGGTGTCGACCCACCTGCCCATTTACCGGCCAGACACGGGCCCCACCGATTTCCATCTGCACCTGCCGCCGGGCGGTTTCCAGCTGGTGCTGGTGACCTCGGGCATGTTCAGCTTTGATTACGACGGCCGCATTTTTCAGGTCGGCCCTGGCGCGGTGATGCTGCAAAGCGCCATCGTGCACCGCCAGTTGTTCTACAGCTGGTCGGGGATGTCGACGCAAGAGAACCTGAAAACGCCGCAGTCGGTGGTGCCACAACCGACTGTCATGGGCTATTCGGGGAAGTTTCTGGAAGCCTTCATCACCGACCCGACGAGCTTTCCCAACCCGACGATCGTCGGCCGCGATCAGATCATTGAAGCGGACACGCCGCGGGTGGCCTGGAGCCACACTCTGCATGATCGCCCCGCCGATGCCGGTTTTTGGCTGCAGGATCCGCTGGCGCTCGATGCGCTCTACAGGCCACTGGCCGCGGGCTTTGCTGACAACGCCATCAAATCGGCGACGCCCGTTTATGTGCGGGACCTGGGCATTGAGGTGCCGAGCGGGCATCTGGTCACCGGCCACATCATCGCCACCGACCCGCATGGCCCTGCGCTGCTGCCTAAGAGCGTCTCGGCCGCTGCGGACGCCGCCTGTTTCGGCAAAGGCGAGGTGGTGATTTACCGCGTCATCCGCGGCACTGCCGACTTCAAGGATCCGGCGGGCAAGACGATTGAGCTGGTCGCAGGCGATGTGGTGACCGCAAGCAAGCAG
Source organism: Burkholderiales bacterium (assembly GCA_031427315.1). Lineage (GTDB taxonomy): Bacteria > Pseudomonadota > Gammaproteobacteria > Burkholderiales > Burkholderiaceae_C > PBB1. The sequence goes on from JANPNF010000264.1 coordinate 2,613, forward strand.
GCGATCAAGCTCACAGGCGTGGGCGCAGACACGCAAGTGCTGCGCTTGGGCCTGCTGAAGGGCATCGAAAACCTTTGCCAATGGACGCCGACGCAACGTGACGAGATCGACGGCTTGGCCGCTCAGATCATCACGCGCCAGGAAATTCGGCCGTTGCGGACTGAAGGCAAACCGGTCGGGTATTTGTACGAGCGACCGCGGCCATAATCAGTTGATGTTTTTGAAACAATTCATGTCTACAGCGCACATCGATTGGCATTGGCGCAGGCCTTCGGCCTGACTCACCGCGAGGCGGCCCTGCGAGCGCCTCAGTTTCCAATCAGCACGCAGCGCCAGCGCCGCTACAAGCGGGCATCCCAACGGGCACGGAATCAGGATGCGCCTTGCTGCATCCAATGAAGCACGAAGGCAAGCTCGCACATGCTGCTGATGATCGATAACTACGACAGCTTCACCTTCAACCTGGTGCAGTACTTCGCCGAGTTGGGTGAGGACGTGCGTGTCTTCCGCAACGACGAATTGTCGCTCGACGACATCGCCGGGTTGCGGCCTGACCGGCTGGTGCTGTCACCCGGCCCTTGTTCGCCGGCCGAGGCGGGCATTTGCGTGTCGGCAATCCAGCATTTCGTTGGCAAGCTGCCGATTTTGGGTGTGTGCCTCGGCCACCAGAGCATCGGCGCGGCGCTCGGTGGCAAGGTGATCCGTGCGCAGGTGCAGATGCACGGCAAGACCAGCGTCATCTCGACCGACGAACACGGCGTCTACACAGCACTGCCCAAGCAGTTCACCGTCATCCGTTATCACTCGCTGGCGATCGAGCGCGAGACGCTGCCGGCCGTGCTGAAAATCACTGCCACGTCGGAAGACGGCGAGATCATGGGCGTGCGTCACCGCGAGCTGGCGGGTACTGCGACGCCGCTCGAAGGCGTGCAGTTCCATCCTGAATCGATCCTCACCGAGCACGGCCACGCGATGCTGAAGAACTTTCTGGAATTGCGCCCATGAACTTCAGCGACTCAGATGCCCTCGCGCGGGTGATCGACCACCGCGAGATCTTTCACGACGAGATGCTGGTACTGATGCGCCGCATCATGAGCGGCGAGATGCCACCGGCCACGCTGGCAGCACTGCTGATCGGCCTGCGCGTGAAGAAGGAAACGGTGGGCGAGATCACCGCCGCTGCGCAGGTGATGCGCGAGTTTTCCACGCAGGTCGAGGTGAGCGACACCCGACACCTGGTCGACATCGTCGGCACCGGTGGCGATGGCTCGCACACCTTCAACATTTCCACCTGCAGCATGTTCGTGGCGGCCGCCGCGGGCGCGCGGGTCAGCAAGCACGGCAGTCGCAGCGTGTCGAGCAAATCAGGCAGTGCCGACGTGCTGGAAGCATTGGGCGTGCACCTGTCGCTGCCGCCGGCGTCGATAGCGCAGTGCATTGCCGAGACCGGCCTGGGCTTCATGTTTGCGCCGAATCACCACCCGGCGATGAAAAACGTCGCGCCGGTGCGCCGCGAGCTCGGCGTGCGCACGATCTTCAACATCCTCGGCCCGCTGACCAACCCGGCCAGTGCGCCCAACATCCTGATGGGCGTGTTCCATGCCGATCTGGTCGGCATCCAGGCGCGGGCGCTGCAGCGCCTCGGCGCCCAGCACGCGTTAGTGGTCTACGGCCGAGATGGCATGGACGAGGTGACACTCGGCGCGTCGACGAAAGTCTGCGAGATCAAAAACGGTGAAGTGCACGAGTACGAAATTCACCCGGAAGACTTCGGCCTGGCCATGGCGAGCCACCGCACGCTGCGGGTCGAGACGCCCGCCGATTCAAAACGCATGCTGCTCGCGGTGCTCGACAACCAGCCCGGTGCGGCGCGCGACATCGTGGTGCTGAACGCTGGTGTCGCGCTGTATGCGGCCGATGTCGCGGCGACGATGGCCGACGGCATCGCGCTGGCCCGCGAGGCGTTGCAATCGGGCTGCGCGCGCGACAAGCTGCATCAGTTCGTCAGTGCGACGCAGGCGTTGGCGGCAAAGGCCTCTGGACCGATGCCATGAGCAGCGACATCCTGAACCGCATCGTCGAGGTCAAGCGCGACGAGATCCGTGCGGCGCGCAAGCGACGTGACTTGGCCTCGTTGCGTCGCGATGCCGAATCACTCGGCGGCGTGCGCGATTTCGTTGTTGCGATGCGCGCCAAAATCGCTGCCGGGCAGGCCGCCGTCATCGCTGAAATTAAGAAGGCCAGCCCCAGCAAGGGCGTGCTGCGCGAACACTTCGTGCCGGCCGAGATCGCCGCAAGCTACGCGCGCGGCGGTGCGGCCTGCCTGAGCGTGCTCACCGATGTGCAGTTCTTCCAGGGCGCGGTGGCCTACCTCGAACAGTCCCGCGCGGCCTGTACGTTGCCGGTGCTGCGCAAGGATTTCATGATCGACGCCTATCAGGTGTTCGAGGCGCGCGAGATGGGTGCTGACTGCATCCTGCTGATCGCCGCTTGCCTCGATGACGCGCAGATGGTCGATCTGGAAGCGCAGGCGCACGCGCTCGGCCTGGCCGTGCTGGTCGAGGTGCACGACGGCTTGGAACTCGACCGCGCGCTGCGGTTGAAAACGCTGCTGGTCGGCATCAACAACCGCAACCTGCGCACGTTTGACGTGACGCTGGACACCACACTCGGCTTGCTGAAGAACATGCCGGCGGACCGGCTGCTGGTCACTGAGAGCGGCGTGCTGGCGAGGGCCGATGTCCTTCGCATGCGCGGCGCCGGCGTGTCGGCCTTCCTGGTCGGCGAGGCCTTCATGCGGGCGGCCGATCCGGGCGTGGCCCTCAGCGCGATGTTCGCGTGAGCTGGACAGCCGAAGCGCTGCGCGCGCGCTTCGCCGTTCATGGGCGCTTCTACGAGGCCGATCTGGGTGGGCAACGCCGGGAACTGCGCAGCCACCTGGAAATATTTGAGTCAGCGCTAAGTTGGCCTGAGGTGGCCGACGCCGACGCGGACCTCGTCGCCGTGATGATGAACCCAGGCGCTTCGCGCCCGCTGGCGCCGCCCGATGCCAGAGGCTGGGCGCCTGCCCTGCCTGATCGCACGCAATACCAGTTGATGAAGCTCGCCCTGGGCGCAAGTTTGCGCGGATGGCCGATCCGGCACATCCGCGTCATCAACTTGTCGGACTTGCGCATGCCCAAAAGTGCGGCTCTCTTCGATGCGCTTGACAGCTTGTCTAACGACCGCCACAGCATCTTCAGCCCATCGCGTACCGCCGAGCTCCGCCAAGCGTTGGGTTCGGGCCGGGCGCCCGTGCTGAGGGCATGGGGCCTGGCCAAGCAATTGAGTCCGCTGGTGAAGCTTGCCTTGCCAGCACTGGAGGGCAGCGTGAAGTTGGGGCTCACTGACGACGAATTTCATTACAGGCATCCGCTGCCGCAACGGGCCGATTTACAAGCCCGGTGGTTGCTGGGGATGAGTTCCCAAGTCAATGCGCAGATTGCGGCCAGGACGCGCTGAACGCTGTACGTTGAAAGCGCGATATACTCTTGGGCTCGCCGCGGAGGGGTGGCCGAGTGGTTAATGGCAGCAGACTGTAAATCTGCCCTCTAACGAGTACGCTGGTTCGAATCCAGCCTCCTCCACCAAGGCGACAAAAACAGATTTCGACCCTCTCGGGCCTCGGCTTGTTGAGGTCCAGGCGGGAGTAGTTCAATGGTAGAACCCTAGCCTTCCAAGCTAATGACGCGGGTTCGATTCCCGTCTCCCGCTCCAGGGTTCGAGCCGATTTCCAGCGATTGGGAAATCGGCGGCAGGTTGTGAGTTGGCCCATGTGGCTCAGTGGTAGAGCACTCCCTTGGTAAGGGAGAGGTCGCGCGTTCGATCCGCGCCATGGGCACCAAAAGCTTCGCAGACAGGACAGCGGGGTCGCCAAGCGATCCCTTCTCGGCAATAGTGAGGAGATTCCGAAATGGCAAAAGGCAAATTTGAGCGGACCAAGCCGCACGTCAACGTGGGGACCATTGGACACGTCGACCACGGCAAGACCACCTTGACGGCGGCGATCACCACCGTGCTGAGCAAGCTGTATGGTGGCGAAGCCAAGGCC
>JANPNF010000265.1:0-5260 GCA_031427315.1 Burkholderiales bacterium
CCCGAGGCGATGACAGGAATCGTCAGCGCTTGCGCCAGCTTGACCGTCGCCTCAATGTTGATGCCACTCAACATGCCGTCGCGGCCGATGTCGGTGTAGATCACGCCTTCGACGCCGTAGTCTTCGAACTTCTTCGCCAGATCGATCACTTCGTGGCCGGTCAGCTTGCTCCAGCCGTCGGTGGCGACCTTGCCTTCCTTTGCATCGAGGCCAACGATGATGTGGCCGCCGAACGCGCTGCACGCATCGCGCAGGAAGCCTGGATTCTTCACTGCAGCAGTGCCGATGATGATGAAGCTCAATCCGTCGTCGAGGTAGCGCTCGATGGTGTCGAGATCGCGGATGCCGCCGCCAAGTTGCACCGGGATCTCTTCGCCGACTTCGGCCAGGATGGCCTTGATGGCGGCCTCGTTGACCGGCTTGCCCGCAAACGCGCCGTTCAGATCGACCAGATGCAGGCGCCGCGCGCCGGCATCGACCCAGCGCCGGGCCATCGCCGCGGGGTCTTCACCGAAGGTCGTCGAGTTGTTCATGTCGCCTTGCTTGAGGCGCACGCATTTGCCGTCTTTGAGATCGATCGCAGGAATGAGCAACATGACCGGAGCAAGCAGTTGAAGAAGTCAGGGGCAGGTGGACGCCGCAGAACCGAACCCACCACAGCATATCGAGGCGATCACGGATTCCACTGGAGAAAGTTGCGGTACACGGTCAGCCCATGGGTCGCGCTTTTTTCCGGATGGAACTGCGTCGCAAAAATGTTATCCCGCCCGAGCGCGCAGGTAAAGCGCTGTCCGTAATCCGTTTCGCCCAGGCTGTGGCGCAAATCGGTCGGCCGCGCATAAAAACTGTGCACGAAATAGAAGCTCGCGCCGTCGGGCACGCCCGCCCACAACGGATGCGGCCGCACCTGCACCACCTGGTTCCAGCCCATCTGCGGCACTTTGTGGCGGCTGCCGTCGGGCTGCAGGCGGCCATCGAGCTGGAAGCGAATCACCTCGCCGGGAATGAGCGACAGCCCGGGCGTGCCCACGCCTGGCGGGCCTTCCTCGCTGCGCGACAGCAGCATTTGCATGCCGACGCACACCCCCAGCAGCGGCTTGCGCGCTGCCGCGTCGAGCACCGCATCTTGCAAGCCCGAGGTGCGCAACTCGCGCATGCAGTCGGGCATGGCGCCCTGGCCCGGCAGCACCACGCGCTCAGCGGCATACACGACATCGGGATCGGCCGTGACCGTCACCTCGAAACCGGAGCCGTGCGCGACATGCATCACCGCCTGCGACACCGAACGCAGATTGCCCATGCCGTAGTCCACCACGGCAACCGTCTTTCCCATCAAAGGCTGCCCTTGGTCGATGGGATCACGTTGGCTGCGCGAGGATCGATCTCGAGCGCCATGCGCATCGCCCGCGCGAAGGCCTTAAAAATCGTCTCGCACTGGTGGTGCGCGTTGTCACCGTGCAGGTTGTCGATGTGCAGGCTCACGCTCGCGTGGTTGACGAAGCCCTGGAAGAACTCATAGATCAGCTGCGTGTCGAGCGCACCGATCATGCCGCTCTTGAAATCGACGCGCAGATGCAAGCCGGGCCGGCCGGAAAAATCGATCACGACCCGCGACAGCGCCTCGTCGAGCGGCACATAAGCGTGGCCGTAACGGCGCAGCCCGCGCTTGTCGCCCACCGCCTTCGCCACCGCCTGCCCGAACGTGATGCCGATGTCTTCCACGGTGTGGTGGCCGTCGATGTGCAGGTCGCCCTTCGCTTCGATGTCCAGGTCGATCAGGCCGTGCCGCGCGATCTGGTCGAGCATGTGGTCGAAGAAGCCGATGCCGGTCGCGAGCGTGGAGGCCCCGGTGCCGTCGAGGTCGATGGCAACGCGGATCTGCGTTTCGGCAGTGTGGCGCGTAACTTCGGCCACACGGTGCGGCGCGGCCAGCGCTGTGGGGTCTGACTTCATCGCGGGCTCACTTCCAGGGCAGACGTCATAGCAGACATCAACAAGATGTTTTCGTCCGGCGTGCCGACCGTCAGACGCAGACAGTCGGCCAGCAGCGGATGCAGGTTCGAGACATTCTTGACCAACACGCCCCGCTGCTTCAGCGCTGCGAACAGCGCCGTTGCATTCGGCACGCGGGTCAGGATCATGTTGGCCTCGCTCGGATACGGCTGCACGCCGGGCAGATCGCGCAAGGCGGACATCAGCCGCGCCCGCTCGCTGCGCAGCACCGCCGCCTGGCGATCAAACTCATCGGCGTGTTTCAGCGCAAACAGCGCCGCCTCGCAGTTCAGCACGCTGACGTTGTACGGCGGGCGCACCTTGTCGATCTCGGCAATCAGTGCCTTCGGGCCCATGAGGTAGCCCAGCCGCACACCGGCCAAACCGAACTTGCTCAGCGTCCGCATGATCAGCACATGGCTATGGCGCGCCACGCGGTCGATGTAGCTGCGCGAGGCGAATGGCTGGTAGGCCTCGTCGATCACCACCAGCCCTGGTGCGGCCTCGATCAGCCGTTCGATGACCGCGTCGTCGAACAGGTTGGCGGTCGGGTTGTTCGGGTAGGCGATGTAGACGATGGCCGGTTGATGCTCGGCCATCGCGGTGAGCATCGCGGCCTCGTCGAGCTCGAAGTCGGCGGCGAGCGGCACGCTGATCGAGCGCAGGCCCTGCAGCCGCGCCGACACGTCGTACATCACGAAGCCCGGCACCGGCGCGACGACGCTGGCACCGGGGTTGGCGCAGGCCAGGCTCAGCATCGAGATCAACTCATCTGAGCCGTTGCCAAGCATCAGATCGAAACCTGCGGGCAGCACAGCGTGCCGCGCCAGCGCGCGGCGCAGGTCGTCGTTGCGGCTGCCGGGGTAGCGGTTGAGCGCCACCTCGGCCAGACGGGCACCGAGCTCCGCACGCAGCGGCTCGGGCAGGCGAAACGGGTTCTCCATCGCGTCGAGCTTGACCATGCCGTCGCTCGGCTGCACCGCGTAGGCGCGCATGGCTTGCACGTCGGGGCGGATATGGCGTTGGATCACAGCGTTGGTCGTCAGGCGGGACATGGCGAGTGGCTCGAAGCAGCCCTGCTTCAGCGCTTCAACCGCATTTCGGCCGCCTGCGCATGCGCCTGCAAGCCTTCGCCGTGGGCCAGCTCGGCCGCAACGACGCCGAGCTGCTGCGCGCCGGCCTCGCTGACCTCGATCAGGCTGCTGCGCTTTTGGAAGTCATAGACCCCCAGCGGCGAGGAGAAGCGCGCGGTGCCCGAGGTGGGCAGCACGTGGTTCGGCCCGGCGCAGTAGTCGCCCAGGCTTTCGCTGGTGTAGGCCCCGAGGAAGATCGCGCCGGCGTGCTTGAGCAGCGGCTCCCAGCGGTGCGGGTCGCGCGAGCTGACTTCGAGGTGTTCAGGCGCGATGCGGTTGCTGATCTCGCAGGCCTCTTCCATGCTGCGCGTGTGGATCAAGGCGCCACGGCCTTCGAGCGAGGCGCGGATCACATCGCGGCGCGGCATGGTGTCGATCAGGCGGTCGATTTCGATTTGCACGCGCTCGATGTAGTCCGCGTTGGGGCACAGCAGGATGCTTTGCGCCAGCTCGTCGTGCTCGGCCTGGCTGAACAAATCCATCGCCACCCAGTCGGCTGACGTGCTGCCGTCGGCCAGCACCAGGATTTCGCTCGGGCCCGCAATCATGTCAATGCCGACCTTGCCGAACACGCGGCGCTTGGCGCTGGCGACATAGGCGTTGCCCGGTCCGGTGATCTTGTCGACCGCCGGCACCGTGGCCGTGCCGTAGGCAAGTGCTGCCACCGCCTGCGCGCCGCCGATGGTGAACACGCGATCAGCACCCGCCACTGCAGCAGCAGCCAGCACCAGCAGGTTCTTCGCGCCCTTCGGTGTCGGCACCACCATCACGATCTCGCCGACCCCGGCCACCTTGGCGGGTAGTGCATTCATCAGCACGCTCGACGGGTACGCCGCCTTGCCGCCCGGCACGTAGATGCCGACGCGGTCGAGCGGCGTGACCTTCTGGCCGAGCATGGTGCCGTCGGCATCGCGGTAGGTCCACGAGCGCCCACACGCTTCCAGCTGGCGCTGGTGGTAGTCGCGCACCCGGTCGGCGGCGAATTCAAGTGCGCTGCGCTGCGCCGGCGTGATCGCGGCCAGCGCGGCCTGCAATTCGGCGCGGCCGATTTCCAGCGATGCGACCGACGTGGCTTTCAAGCCGTCGAAGCGTTCGGTGTACTCCAGCACCGCCGCATCACCACGCTGCTGCACATCGGCCAGGATCGATGCCACCCGCTCTTCAATGGCGCCATCGGTCTCGGCCGACCAGTGCAGCACGCGCTCGAATTCGGCAGCGAAGTCGGCAGCAGACGTGGACAGATGGCGGATGCGGACGGTCATGAACGAACTGCTCAGTTTGGGATCGCCGACGCGAACGCGTCGATGATCGCGCGGATCGGCTCGCGCTTGAGCTTCAGCGCCGCCTGGTTGACCACCAGGCGAGCCGAGATCTGCATGATCTCCTCGACCTCGACCAAATGGTTCGCCTTCAGCGTGTTGCCGCTCGACACCAAATCGACGATGGCGTCGGCCAGGCCCGTCAACGGCGCCAACTCCATCGAGCCGTAGAGCTTGATCACATCGACGTGCACGCCCTTGTCGGAAAAGTGCTGGCGCGCGGTGAGCGTGTACTTGGTGGCGACACGGATGCGTGAGCCCTGTTTCACCGCGCTCGCGTAATCGAAATCGGCGCGGGTCGCGACACTCATGCGGCACTTGGCGATGCGCAGATCCAACGGCTGGTACAGGCCCGAGCCACCGTGCTCGATCAGCGTGTCCTTGCCCGTGACACCCAGGTCGGCGCCACCGTATTGCACATAGGTCGGCACGTCACTGGCGCGCACCAGCACCACGCGCACATCGGCGCGGTTGGTGCCGATGATCAGTTTTCGCGACTTCTCGGGGTCTTCAGCTACCTCGATGCCCGCCGCCTTCAGCAACGGCAGCGTTTCCTCAAAAATGCGTCCCTTAGACAACGCGAGTGTCAGCATGCCAACGCTCCAACGCCGGCACCGCCGGGCCGCCCCAAGGGCCGGCTGGCCCCCTCGGGGGGCAGGAAAGCAGTGACGTGGGGGCTCATCGAATTCGCTCGATGTCGGCGCCGAGCCCGCGCAGCTTCGCTTCCATCTGGTCGTAGCCACGGTCGAGGTGGTAGATGCGGTCGATGCAGGTTTCGCCATCGGCCACCAACCCGGCGATCACCAGGCTGGCCGA
>JANPNF010000266.1:0-2174 GCA_031427315.1 Burkholderiales bacterium
CGGCAACCCCGGCGAGTTCAGCATTCTGCAGTTGGCCGAAAAGGTCATCGCGCACACTGGATCGACCTCGAAGATCGTCTACAAGCCGCTTCCCGGCGACGACCCGATGCAACGCCAGCCGGACCTGACGCTTGCGCACGACAAGCTCGGGTGGACGCCCACCACGATGCTGGACGCGGGCCTGAAGCGCACCATCGAGTATTTTGAGGGGCGGCTGTCGGGCCGGCACACGGCCTGAGCGCCGATCGGCTGGAGCGCCGCCGAGCGGCGTTCAAGACCTGACCGGCGATGCCGGCCGTCAGTCGTTCAACGGGACTGCAATGACACCACTGGTTTCCATCATCGTCCCAGTCTTCAACTGCGCGACCTACATCGGCGAGGCGGTCGAGAGTGCGCTCGCCCAGGACCATCCCAACAAGGAAGTCATCGTCGTCAACGACGGGTCCACCGACGGCACGATGAACGCGTTGGCGAAATTCGGCGACGCCATTCGCGTGATCGACCAGATCAACGGTGGCCCCCCGCGCGCGCGCAACGCAGGGCTGGCGGCGGCGCGCGGCGATTACATCGCATTTCTCGATGCAGATGACGTCTGGCTTCAGGGCAAGCTCAGTGCGCAGGTGGCGCATCTAGAGGCCAACTCCGACGTTGGCACCTGCTACTTCGCGTGGCACGTCTGGCCGGCTGATGCCGACGGTGCGTTTCGACGCCCCGCGTTCGCCGCGAAAGCCCTGCGTGATGTCAAGGTCGACTCGACACGTTCCGGGTGGATCTACGGCCGGTTGCTCTTAGACTGCGAACTGCTCACGACCACGGTGATGGTCCGCGCCAGCACGGCGCGCCAAGTCGGCGAGTTCAACGTGAACCTCTGGAACGGCGACGACTACGACTACTGGCTGAGGCTCTCGCAGGCCGCCACCATCAGCCGCCTGGAACCTGCCGGGGCCTTGTACCGGGTGGTGGCGGGTTCTGTGTCGCGCAGGGCGCGGCGCGACAACGACGAACTGGTGGTCATTCGGCGTGCGGTGCAGCGCTATGGGCTTGTGGACCCTGGTGGCAACCGGGTGGACGAATCGCGTGTGCGTGACCGTATCCAGGCGTTGATCCTTCAGCATGGCTATCTGCACCTGCATCGTGGCGACCCCGCCATTGCACTGGCCGCATTCAAGGAAGGGCTGCGTGCGCGGCCTTGGCGCCCCAAGCTGTGGCTGTTGGCGCTGGGCGCGTGGTTCAAGAACAGCCGGCGCGTGAAGGGGGCTGCCACGCCATGAACCTGCGAATCGGCATCGTGGCACGTTGCCTTAACACCGCCCACATTCGCGGCATGGGTCGCTATGTGTATGAACTGATCCAGCAGCTTGTGGACGAGCCCGGTGTGCAATGGCACGTGCTGGGCGATGACCCGCGCCACCCGCTGAACACGCCCACGGGCATGCGCGGCGCGGTGGACGTGTTTCCCTTTCGCGGCGACCGCTTTCAACTGTGGGAACAGGTGGGTTTGCCACGCCGCGCGAAGCAGCGGCAAGTTAGCGTGCTGCATTGCACAGAAGGCACGCTGCCACTGTGGCAGCCCGTGCCTACGGTGGTGACGTTGCACGACACATTGGCATGGTCCGAACATGACGGCAGCATCGCGTCGCGCGTCTATTTCGACCGGGTACTCACGTCCGCACTCACCCGGTGCGCCGCGATCATCACGATCAGCCAGTCGTCGCGTGGGGACATCCTCGCGCGCTGGCCTGCGCTTGAACCCAAGATCACGGTAATCCCGCATGGCATCGGTAGCGAATACCTGCGAGCAGGCCAGCTACATCCGCCAAGCGAGCTTCAGCGTTCACTGAGCCACACGCCCTATCTCGTGTACCTTGGCGGCCCGCTGGAGCGCAAGCGCTTTGGCTGGGCAGTGCAGGCGCTGCTGGCCAGCGGCTTGCCGCAGATGCAGTTGGTGGCGTGCGGCTTTGGCCCTGCGGCGGCCGCAGCCGCATGTGCCGCCTTGCCGGCTGAAGCTTCCGGCCGTGTGCACTTTGCGCCCTTCCTGTCCAACGAAGAGATCTTCGCCCTGTACCGCACTGCGGTGGCGGTGCTCTACCCCACCTTGTACGAAGGCTTTGGCTTTCCAGCCATTGAGGCGCAGGCGGCAGGGGTGCCTGTGATCTTCAGCCCGGTCAGCAGCC
>JANPNF010000267.1:0-2133 GCA_031427315.1 Burkholderiales bacterium
TGGTGCGCGAGCTGAAGGATCCGCGCATCGGCATGGTCACCATCACCGGCGTCGACGTGACCCCCGACTACGCCCACGCCACCGTGCGTTTCTCGCTGCTGGTGGGCGACACGGCCGAGTGCGAGACCGCGCTCAACGAGGCCGCGGGCTTCGTGCGCAACGGCCTGTTCAAGCGTCTGCAGATCCACACCGTGCCGACGCTGCACTTCCAGTTCGACCGCACCACCGAGCACGCGGCGGAGTTGTCGGCGCTGATCCAGCGCGCCAACGCCACGCGGGCCCTGGAAGACTGATGAACGCTGTGCGTCCACGCATCCTGCGCCGTGCCGTGCACGGCGTGCTGCTGCTCGACAAGCCGTTCGGCCTGTCGAGCAACGATGCATTGCAAAAGGCCAAGCGCCTGCTGCGCGCCGAGAAGGCGGGGCACACCGGCACGCTCGATCCGCTGGCCTCGGGCTTGCTGCCGCTGTGCTTCGGTGCCGCCACCAAGTTCGCGCAAACCAGTCTCGACGCCGACAAGCGCTACACCGCCACCCTGCGGCTGGGCCAGACCACGACCACCGGCGACCTCGAAGGCACGCCGGTGGATGAGCGGTCGGTGAACGTCACGCGGGCCGACATCGACGCTGCCTGCCTGCGCTTCACCGGCCCGATCGAACAACGTCCGCCGATGCACTCGGCGCTGAAGCACGAGGGCCGCGCGCTCTACGAATACGCCCGGCTGGGCATCGAGATCGAGCGCGCCGCGCGCAGCATCGTTATTCACCGCCTCGACGTGCAGGCCTGGCACGACCACACGCTGGTCCTGGACGTGCTGTGCAGCAAGGGTACCTACATCCGCACGCTGGCCGAAGCGCTGGGCGAGGCCCTCGGCTGCGGCGCGCACCTGGCGGCACTGCGGCGCACCGGCAGCGGCGCGCTGCGCCTGGCCGATGCGGTCACGCTCGACGACCTGGCCGCCCTGGACGACGCCGGGCGCGACGCGCTGCTGTTGCCGCCCGACGCGCTGCTCGCCGACTGGACGCCGCTGCGGCTGGCGGCCGACGAGGCCGGGCGCTTCCTCACCGGGCTGCGCCGTCGCGTCGACGTCCCCGACTGCGACCGCGTGCGCGTCTACGGCCCCGAACCGAAAGCCCTGCTCGGTGCCGGCCACATCCGCGCCGGCGAACTGATCCCTGACCGCCTGTTGAGCCCTGCCGAGTTGCAGGGCCTGCTCGGCCCCTGAAAGCAAAAAACCATGCTCCGACCGATTCGCAACATTGCCATCATCGCCCACGTCGACCCCGGCAAAACCACCTTGGTGGACCAACTGCTGCGCCAGAGCGGCACCTTCCGTGAAAACGAAAAGGTGGCCGAGCGGGTGATGGACAGCAACGACCTGGAGCGCGAACGCGGCATCACGATCCTGGCCAAGAACTGCGCGATCGAGTGGAAAGGCACCCACATCAACATCGTCGACACGCCGGGCCACGCCGACTTCGGTGGCGAGGTCGAACGCGTGCTGTCGATGGTCGACAGCGTGCTGCTGCTGGTCGACGCGGTCGAAGGCCCGATGCCGCAGACGCGCTTCGTGACCAGGAAGGCGCTGGCCCTGGGCCTCAAACCCATCGTCGTCGTCAACAAGGTCGACCGCCCCGGCTCGCGGCCCGACTACGTCATCAACGCCACCTTCGACTTGTTCGACAAGTTGCACGCCACCGAAGAGCAGCTCGACTTCCCGGTCATCTTCGCCTCCGGCCTGAACGGCTGGGCGACGATGGAGGCGGGCGTCATCGGCACCGACCTGGCCCCCATGTTCGACGCCATGCTGCAGTACGTGCCGGCGCACGAAGGCGCGCCCGATGCGCCGCTGCAGTTGCAAATCTGCTCGCTCGACTACTCCACCTATGTCGGGCGCATCGGCATCGGCCGCATCAACCAGGGCACCTTGAAGCCGATGCAGGACGTGGCCCTGTACAGCGGCCCCGACAGCACGCCGATCAAGGCCCGGGTCAACCAGGTGCTCAAGTTCGAGGGCCTGGAGCGCAAGCCCGCCGACAGTGCCGGCCCCGGCGACATCGTGCTGATCAACGGTATCGAAGGCATCGGTATCGGCGTCACGCTGACCGACCTCGAAAACCCGCTGCCGCTGCC
>JANPNF010000268.1:0-5264 GCA_031427315.1 Burkholderiales bacterium
CGTGATCGCGCAGCGGCCCTGGCCGTGCACATTCAGCATCGCCTCGACCTGGGCGTGCGGCACCACCTCGCCCACCACCTTGGCGGTGACGCGGAAGGCCAGATCGCTCTGCACCTCGACCACCGCCAGCTTGACCGGCCCGTCGCCATAAACCTGCAGCACCAGCGCACCATCGAACTTGATGCTGGCCTGCATCAGCACGCCGGCCGCGGCCATCTCGCCCAGCAGCACGCGCACCGGCTCGGGGAAGGCATCGTTCGACGCGGCGCGGCGCTGCAGCACCTCGCGCCAGCTGTCGGTCAAGCGCACCAGCATGCCGCGCACCGGCAGGCCTTCGAAAATGAATTTGTGCAGTTCGCTCATCGGCAGCCGTTCAATCGATGCGAACCAGTTCGGTCCGAAAGCGCTGGGCCTTGGCGACATAACCCGCGGCGCTGCGCGCCAGGCCGCCGAGTTGCTCGGGCGTCAGCAGCCGAACTGCCTTGGCCGGCGCGCCGAGGATCAACCAGCCGTCCTCGAACTGCTTGCCTTCGGTGACCACCGCACCCGCGCCGACCAAGCACGACCGGCCGATGCGTGCGCCGTTCAGCACGACCGCCTGGATGCCGATCAGCGAGCCATCGCCGACGGTGCAGCCGTGCAGCATCGCCTGGTGGCCGACGGTCACATCGTCACCCAGCGTCAAGGGCTGCCCGGCATCGGAGTGCAGCACCGCGCCTTCCTGGATGTTGGTGCGCGCGCCGATCTGCAGGCGGGTGTTGTCGCCCCGCAGCACCGCGCCGAACCAGACGCTGGCGCCTTCGGCCAGCGCCACGTCGCCGATGACCTGTGCGCTGTCAGCCACCCAGGCACTGGCGGCGACCTGCGGATGCGCATCGCCCAAACGGTAAACGGCCATGGATGCACTCTCCTGCGGTGAAGTCCACAATTCTAAGGATGACCCCTGTCGCCGATGACCCTGCTGATGCCCTGTCCTTGCGATCCCGCGCTCTCGCCTTGTGGGCCGAGTGCGACCCGGCCACCAAGGCCCGTGGCACGCGCGCGCTGTGGCCGGATCGCGACCGCCATCCGCTGCACCCGAAGCAGACACTGCCCCCCGCGCGGGCGGATGCGTCATCACCCGGCCGCCCGCTGTGGCCGGCGTTGGTGCCGCCAAAAGACGTGCCGTCGCGCACGCCGTTCACCGTCAAAGGTCGCGCCGCCCTGCTGCATGCGATCGCGCACATCGAATTCAATGCGATTAACCTGGCGCTCGACGCCGTCTGGCGCTTCGACGGCATGCCGGATTCTTTCTACCTGGACTGGCTGCGCGTCGCCAGCGAGGAGGCGCATCACTTCAGCCTGCTGCGCAAGCACCTGCAAAGCCTGAGCTTTGACTACGGCGACTTCGACGCGCACGACGGCCTGTGGCTGATGACACAGCGCACATCGGCCGACGTGGTCGCGCGGATGGCACTGGTGCCGCGCACGCTGGAGGCGCGCGGGCTCGACGCCACGCCGCCGCTGCAGGCCAAGTTCGAGCGCGCCGGTGACCATCGCGCGGTCGAGATTCTGAGCGTGATCCTGCGCGACGAGATCGGCCATGTCGCCATCGGCAACCACTGGTACCGGTGGCTGTGCGAACAGCAAGGGCTCGACCCGGTGGCCCACTACGCACTGCTCGCGCAGCACCACCAGGCGCCGCGGCCGCGTGCGCCATTCAATGTCGAGGCTCGCCGTGCGGCCGGGTTCACCGACGAAGAACTGGCCGCGCTGCGCTGACGCGGCCAGCCGGCCAGCCGCGTAGCGAGTTCACACGAACCGCTTGGCCAACCGACACCGCCGACCCAGCCTCATTTTTTCTGATGAAGAAGCCCCTATGAAAAGAAGTCTCGTGATCGCTGCCGTGGCCACGCTGGCCACCGGTGACGTGATGGCACACAGTGCCGTCGCTCTGTACGGCGAACTCAATGAAACGATCGAGCGCGTCAAGATAGGCAGAGCCAAGGTCACCGAGCTCCGCGACAACCAGTCGTTCCTCGGCTTCAGGGGCACCGAAGACATCGAAGGCGCCCTGAAGGTCTCGTTCCTGCTCGAAGCGCAATTCAACACCGACGATGGCCGCGCCGACACCAGCGTCAACGAGGGCGGTTCGTTCTTCGGACGCGAAAGCTGGGTGGCGATCGGCAGCGAACGCCTGGGTCGGTTCCGGCTGGGCAACATGCAGTACTCGTCGTTTTACTACGCGACGGCCGATGTCGTGGGTCAGCACAACGGCGATGCGGGCACCTCCTCCGATGCGTTGTTTCTGTATGTCGGCAACGTGACGAACACGATCGCCTACATCACACCGGCGATCTACGGCATGACGGTCGAGGTGCAGTACGGCCTGGGCGAAAAAGCGGCCACGGACTTGCCTGGAAAAAGCGCAGCGAACACCCGCTCGGTCGGGGTCACGTACGACAACGGTGGTTTCCATGCCGGCGGCGGCTACGTCAAAGGCCCGCTGACCCAATCCGGGCGGCTGTTCCTGGGAGGGCCGACCAATTTCAAAGAATCCTTGGTTGCACCCGTGACCACCAACCCGCTGAACAGCTCGCAGTCGTATGGCCTGCGCGCAATGTATGAATTTACGCCGACCTTCAATGTGGCCGGCTATGTCAACCGCGACGAGCTCGACGACGGGACGAACCACGCCAATCGAATGAGTTTTCGCATCTCCAGCAAGCTCTCATTGGGAGCCAGCAATTTCCACGTCGACGCGGGCCGTGCCAACAGCTTCAGCGGCACGCCGAAAACCGGCGCCGAGCAATACACTTTTGCCTACAACTACAACCTGAGCAAGCGCACGAAGCTGTACGCCTACTACACCCGCATCGACAACGACAAGAACATCTATTACGGCCCAGGGTTCAACAGCAACAACCAGAGCGCTGGCATTCGGCCTGGCGACAACTTCTCGAGCTTCGCGGTCGGCATCCGTCACTCGTTCTGAACCGACGTGCACCTGTATCGCGGCCGGTCGAAAGACCGGCCGTTCTTCACGGGGGCGGTGAAACCAAAGGCGGTGCAGCAGCCGCCACGGCCGCATCACCTGGCGGCGGCAGCATCCGCACCTCGCGTTGGGGGTAGGGAATGTGCACACCCTGTTCGTCAAACACCGCCAGCAACGCCAGATTCACATCTGAGCGCACATTGCCGAGCCCGTTCTCCGGGTCGAGGATCCAGAAATTGATCGACAGATCCATCCCGTCGGCCCCGAAGCCGAGCAATTGCGCGCTCGGCGGTGGGTCGGCCAGCACGCGCGGCACCTGCGCCACCGCGGCTTCGATCTTCGGCTGCAAGGCGCGCACATCGGTGCCGTAGGCCACCTGCACCGCGCTCGTCACCAACACCCGCGGGTCGGCCAGCGACGAGTTTTCGACGCGCTGCGTGATCAGCATCTCGTTGGGCACGATGGCCTCGCGGCCGTTGAGCGCGCGGATCACGGTGTAGCGCGTGCGAATGTCGGTGATGCGGCCATCGAAGTTGTCGACCTTGACCATGTCGCCAATGCGCAGCGAGCGCTCGGCCAGGATCACGAAGCCGCTGACGTAATTCGCTGCAATTTTTTGCAGGCCGAAGCCCAGGCCGACGCCGATCGCACCGCCCACCACGCTGAGCGCAGTGAGGTCGATGCCGACGGCACTCAGTACCACCAGCAGCCCAATCGTCAACAGCAGCACGCGCACCAGATTGGCGGCAATCATGCGGCTCGACAGATCGCTGCCGCTGCCACTGGCGCGCAGCAGGCGCTTCTCGATGGCAGCGGCCACCCACAGCGCCAGCACCAGCACCAGGCCGGCCGTGACACTGCCTTCGACCACGTTGCGCAGCGACACCTGGTGCGTGCCCATCGTCCAGCGCACCTCGTCCATCGCGTCGAGCAGCCAGGGCAGCACACCGGTGACCCACAGCACCACCGCCAGCCACGCGACCCACGAGATGCTGCGCTCGAGGATGCGCATCCAGCGCGATGCCGGGAAACTCACCGACAGCACGCGCACCGTCAGCCGGATCAGCAGCAGCGACATCAAAATCGGCACTGCCAGCTTGAACACCGCGGCCTTGACAAAGTTGGTCAGCAGCAGCTTGGCGCCGAACGCCAGCAGCAGTGCCAGCAACGGGAACAGCACGCCGTCGATGCCGCGGCGGCCGAACCAAATCGGCGCATCGACCGGTGGTGAGCCGCGCAGCAGGCGCACGATCAGCCAAGCCAGCCCCAGGCACAGCACCAGCACGCCGAGCTCCATCAGCGCGGTCGGTTGCAGCAGGCCGGCGATCAGGTCTTGCAGTTCGGTGTTGTCGAGGGTACGGGTCACGCGCAGGGGCTCCGGGAATTGCAAGTCATCGTTGGCCGCCGCCACCCGCAGGTGCGCTGCCATCGGCATGACGGAAGAAGGCGGTGGATATGCTTGCTCGAGCGATAAAGCCGCTGGCGCATCGGTTAACGTGGCAGCGATGAGCGCTGTACCGATCCCCAACCTGTCCGAAGACCTGACGCGGCTCATCAACCAGATTAGCACGATCATTGTTGGCAAACGACCGCAAATCCGTGACTGCGTGGCCTGTCTGCTGGCCGGTGGCCACCTCTTGATCGAAGACGTGCCCGGCGTCGGCAAGACGACGCTGGCGCATGCGCTGTCGGTGTCGCTGGGGCTGCGTTTTTCGCGGGTGCAGTTCACCGCCGACCTGATGCCCACCGACCTGATCGGTGTCAGCGTCTACGAGCGTTCCAAGGAAGCGTTTGTGTTCCACCCCGGCCCGGTGTTCGCCCAGGTGCTGCTGGCCGACGAAATCAACCGCGCCGGGCCGCGCACGCAGAGCGCGCTGCTCGAAGTGATGGAAGAACAACAGGTCAGCGTCGAAGGCGAAACCCGCGCCCTGCCCCGGCCGTTGTTGGTTATCGCCACGCAGAATCCGAGCGATCAGCTCGGCACTTATGCGCTGCCGGAGTCACAGCTCGACCGCTTCTTGATGTGCATCACACTCGGCTACCCCGACCGCGCCAGTGAACGCGAGCTATTGGCAGGCCAGGACCGGCGCGACGCGGTGCAACAGCTGCGCCCAGTGATGACACCCGAGCAGCTGATCGTTGCACAGCGAGCGGTGCTGGCAGTGCATGCCTCACCCGCGCTGCTCGACTACTTGCAGGCGCTGATCGCCGCGACACGGTCCGGCGCCTGGTTTGTCGAGGGCCTGAGCCCGCGTGCCGGCATCGCGGTGCTGCGCGCGGCGAAGGCGCA
>JANPNF010000269.1:0-1587 GCA_031427315.1 Burkholderiales bacterium
CCGCTCCAAGGACCAGGTCGAGGTCTGAGGGCGCAGCCAGTTTCGGCGCCGTCCACCGGCGCGAATCAGCGCGCGCCCACCGTCAGACCATCGGCATTTTCAGACCGGCCAAATCCAGGCACGTTCGCGCCGACGCCCACACTTTTGCAGCGTCGTTGTTCGAGCACAGGCTGGCAGCGGCCCACGAGTTGGCCGACGTGACCGGCGTCTCAACGACCCCCGGGCGCGTTGCACCCAAGGGCCGCTGGAAACACGCTGTGGACGCCGCCGCCTGGCTCGAAGTCGCGTTCGACGATCGTCGGTCGGTGTCGGGCGCGGTCGGTTCAGCCTGGCTTGCGGCGCGCGTCGCCAAGCGCATCGGCGCGTTGTCCGCGGCCTTGCGGGCCGGCCGCCCGGCTCGTGGCGCTACTGCGCCCGCCGCCCCCATGCACGATTTAGCGCAGCGCTGGCGACGCGTGCTCGCATCGGCCCTGGTGCCGGGGCTGGGTCACTGGCAACAGCGCCGCGGCGGAGAGGCCATCGCCTTCCTGGTCGTCTGGGTCGCGACGATCATCTTCTTTTCGGGCCCGATGCTCTGGACGCTGGTCGAGCCCTTCACTGCGGTCAGCGTTCGCGAAGCGGCCTACGTGACACTGTGGCATCTGGCGTTGGGCGCATCGGCAGCGGCGGACGTCTGGCGCGTGGAAGCCGCGACGGGGCGGTAGGCGCATCGCTGACCTTGGGGCCGAGCAATGACCCGAGGCCCATGCCCTTGGGCTTCTTGGTGACCATGGGGCGGGATTGTCGGCGATCAGGCCGCGCGGTCGCCACCGCCCTCCCGCTCGTTGACGCCCCGTTGCCCGTCGCCCGTGCCGTATCCTTGAACAACCCCGCGGCGGAATTCTGCAGCCACCATGAAAAAGCACACCGTGTTCGTCGACGGCCAGGAGGGCACCACCGGCCTGCGCATCCATGAGTACCTGGCCGCGCGCAGCGACATCGAGGTGCTGAAGATCGCTGCCGATCGCCGCAAGGACAGCGCCGAGCGTGCGCGGCTGTTGAACGCCGCCGACGTGGCCTTCCTGTGCCTGCCCGACGCGGCCGCGAAGGAGGCGGTGGCGCTGGTGACGAATCCCGCCACCTGCATCATCGACGCCAGCACCGCGCACCGCGTGGCGCCGGGCTGGACCTTCGGCATCCCCGAGCTCGCGCCGGGCCAGCGCGACGCGCTGCGCACGGCCAAGCGCATCGCCAACCCGGGCTGCCATTCGAGCGCCTTCATCGCGCTGCTGCGCCCGCTGGTCGATGCCGGCATCGTGGCCCGCAACCTGCCGGTCACGGCGACCTCGATCACCGGCTACTCGGGCGGCGGCAAGAAGATGATCGAGGAATACCGCGTGGGCGGCCATGCGCAGCTCGAATCACCGCGCCCCTACGGCCTGAAACTCGGCCACAAGCATGTGCCGGAAATGATGGCCTACACGGGGCTCGCGGTGAAGCCGGTGTTCATGCCCATCGTCGGCAATTTTTACAAGGGCCTGGCAGTCAGCGTGCCCTTGCATCTGGCACACCTGAGCCCCGGCAGCGATGGCGCGGCCCTGGTGCGTG